>DAIOGD010000028.1:0-10918 GCA_036745395.1 Candidatus Nanopelagicaceae bacterium
GGATCGACATCTGCACTTTCCAGAATTCTTACGGGTGCTAGCGACACCCCCGTAGCCTACCTTGCGGGGGTCGTAAGACTTTTGACCGCGGCGCCAAATTGCGCGTATTGCGCCTGGCTATTTAATTCATTTGTGGCCCAAGAAAGGGCGCTGGCCCGAACAACTTCCAGATCCTTAGGGCTTGCCTGCCAGCCATTGAGGATCGCTGCCACATCACTTGCTGAGTCAGCAATCTTTCCGCCGCGACTTTGTGAAATTAATTCAACACATCTTGGAAGGGAGGTAGAGATCGTTGCAAGGCCACAAGCTGCATATTCATATAACTTACTTGGAACGGCTTCGATAAATGCCGGCGTTGAATCCAAAAGTGTTAAGCCAACCCAGGCACCTTTGGCAAACTTCCAAGATTCAAGTGGGGTTAATCGTCCATGAAATTTAACACGTGAACTAGCTGGACTTGTTTTCTGCCAATTAGTTACAAACTCTTGATCGGCGCTCGCAATATTTCCGATGATGTCAAAGTTCCAGGTCGTTGCTAATTCGGCAACCTCTAACATCTTTTGAAGTCCGCGGCTTTTGCGAACATCGCCGATATAAATTGCTCGCGGAGTCTTATCTAATTCACCAGATTGCGTGAGGATCTCGCTTTCCGGCAAATTCTTAACAACCATTCGATTACGCGCTTTAAATGGTGGTACTTGAATATCGGCAACGGTTGTTAACTCTGCGCGTGCGGCTAAGAAAGTTGAAACTTTTGCGATTGCCTTGGCTAGGGCGCCAATCAAACCTTTAGCCCAAGCGCGATCTGCCAGCAACCTTGGATAATTTTCATAGACATCAACAATTAACTTCTGTCTTTTAACTCGGGTAACTAAATAAGCCATTGGTACGAGATCAGGGGAGATGACCATGACAACTTCGCCCGCGGCTTTACCCGGAAGAATTAGATCTCGCCAAACTCTAGAAAACTTTCCCTTGTTTCCAGGTGCGCGGTGAAAGGTTGCACCCGCTGGGGCATCTGTCGAATGGCCGAGAGCCCAAATATCTACAGTGATTCCACTTTTAATAATGTTTTTGGTTAAGCGATGCAAGCGACCATCAGCGACATTGTCGGCTGATGCCAGGATTGTTACGTGATTTTTTAGGAGTTCCATTTAGAAAACTCCATTACATATCCTCGAAGTTTGAAGGAAGGGTGCCAACATCTAAGAACTTCAGATATTGGTCAACGATCTCTTCGGGTTTACCCTTCGCAAGCATTGTTCCCTTGTGCATCCAAATTGCGGTATCGCAAAGCTCGCTAATTGTGGCAAGTGCGTGCGACACGATCACAATTGTTCGCGCCTCATTACACAATTCACGCATTCTGGTAAATGACTTCTCTTTAAAGGAGGCATCGCCGGCAGATAGCGCTTCATCAAGTAACAAAATATCTGGGGTCATATTTACTGCAACGCTAAAAGCAACTCGACCATACATACCGCTGGAATAAGTACGTACTGGCATATCTATAAAGCCATCTGGCAGATCGGCGAAGGCCGCAATTTCATCGGTCTTTGCTTCAATTTCGGCACGGCTCATTCCTGATGCCAAGCCACCCAAAATGATGTTGTCGCGACCAGATAGCGCTGGATTAAAGCCAACACCAAGTGCAAGCAACGTTGAAATTTTTCCGTTAACAATGATGCGACCTTCGGTCGGCGGCAAGATTCCCGCAATCGAACGCATCAAGGTTGATTTACCGGCGCCATTGGCACCAACAATTCCAAGTACTGATCCATGTGGCACATCGAGGGTTAGATGCTTCACCGCTTCAACGGTGCGCATGCGAACGCGTTCGCCTTTGGTAGCGCGCATCAAAGCATTCTTTAGTGTGCGCTTGGTATCGACATTGATCTTGTACTTAATTGAAAGATCTTCGATGCGGATTGCCAGATCATCTGGCATCACAACTGGGGCTTTAGATTCTGACCGCAAAATCGCGCTCCCTTGAGATAAAGAAATAACCACCGAAAACTATTGAGGCAAAAGCCCAACCGAGCATGCCAAGAATTTCGGCAAGTGTTGGTGCTTGGCCATTGATCCAGATGTGCGAGGTTGCTGAAAGCGTTGGGCCAAGTGGATTTAAATAAATCACAGCGCGGTGCCAACCATGGAACATCTCTGGTTGCCACAAGATTGGTGATAGGTATAACCAGATTCGCATGAAGTATTGCAAAATCTTATTTGTATCGCGGAAGTAAACGTTCATAGTTGCAAACAGCAGCGACAGACCAAAGCCGGTTATTCCAACTAGTGCAACGACTAGCGGTACCCAAATAAAAGCCCAAGTAAAACCTGGAACTTGCGTTGATGGATAGAAAAATTTTCCGACGACAATTACAAAAATATAAACCGGGATGGTTGGTAAGAATTGTTGAAAGGCTGAAATGGAACTAGAGAATGGAAGTAGTGCACGAGGGAAGGCTTGGTTCAAGATTAAGCGGCCACCGCTGGTGATTGATTGAGCGCCAGAAGTAATACAAGTTTGGGCAAAGTAAAAGGTAAAGAGGCCAATCAAAATGTGGGCCAGGGTGGTAATTCCGTTGTGTTGCTTGCCGCCCTTTAAGACGGTAACTAATAGGTAATAAACCATTGCAAGGAGTAATGGATTTAGAACTAACCAGACTTTGCCGAGTTTTGAATCGAGGTATTCGGCTTTGTCGGTGAACTTTGCGAGTTCGGATGCAAATACGCGGCGGCGCCAAAATTCCTTGAAGTATGGAATTAGTGGTGGCAGGGATGCGCGGTGTGGTTCAAATACCTGGATACGTGGTGCAAAGCCAGGTGTTGCAGATGAATCTTTCGCGGCCATGCGCCTAAGTCTGCCATTAAGAGGCTGTGTATTTCACAGTTTTGCGAACGCGTCAGGTGGGTATGTGTGGCTTGCGGGCAATATTCGCCTCGTTCTACGAAAAGTAAAACGCTTTCACTCGGCAGAGATGCTGTCGCTCGTGAATTAAATTAACTAAAAAGGAATGAAATTATGAAGAAGATCATCATCGCCGCCGCTGTTAGTGGCGCGCTAATCATGCCGACTACCGCATTTGCTGCTGGGACCGCATCCGATGCAACAACTGGCGCGACCGAAGTTACGACAAATAGCGCCGCCGCAGTTTCAACAACTCCGGTTAAGGTTGTAAAGGTTTCAGCAAAGAAGGCCGCTACCAAGAAGGTTGCAGCTAAGAAGGCCCCTGCTAAGAAAGTTGCAGCGAAGAAAGTTGCCGCAAAGAAGGCAACAGTAAAGAAAGTAACTGCGAAGAGCGCAAGTGCAAAGAAGGCAGCAGTTAAGAAGTCACCGGCAAAGAAGCGCGTGCGCAAGATGCGCGTTAAGGCTCTCAAGTAAATAAAACAAGTAAAGCAAGTTAGATAAGTTAAGTAAGTAGGTTAAGTAAGTTAGATAAGTTAAGTAAGCCGGAGCAAGCGAATTTAAAGCTAGCTATAAATTAGGCTTTAAGCGCTTGCGCAAGCGCTTCCAAAACATCTGTCGCATTTACCGATGGAGATTTGGCAAGCGCTATCCGGCCCGCTTTTGAATGTACTTCAACCGCGGCCGCAACAACCTTCGTAGTCTCTTTTAAGTTGGTCGGCATATTGCTAGCTAAGGCCGCACCTATAAGCCCCGCCAAGATATCGCCAGTCCCAGCCGTTGCAAGTTCTGGGCCGCCATTCTTATTTGTAATTACCGTTCCATCCGGCGCCGCAATTAAAGTATTGGCTCCCTTTAATACAACGATCACATGCAATTTCTTTGCCATCTCAAGTGCAACTCTTGGCCGATCCTCTACGCTCTTAATTTCAAAGCCTAATTTCTTAGCTTCGCCTTCATGTGGCGTAATAATTGTGAAAGCGGTATCCGAATTTTTTGCTAGCGCCATCGCATCGCCATCCAAAACTAAGAATCTGGATTCGGGAAAGATAAATCGCGCCGGAAGTTTTGGTGCTCCCGAACCAATTACCCAACTATCGCCAGCAAATTCTTTGGCAGATGAGATCGGCACAACATCTGGATACGCACTTAAAACTAATTGCGTTGGTTCACTTTCGCGTGCCAAATATTTTATGTAACCGGCGCCACCTCGCCTGGCGCCACCAACACATAGAACAGCAGCTCCTGGATATTTAGAACTTCCAGCCATAACGGCAACAGTTCCATGTGAGTACTTATTGGCATCTTTCTTGCGCTTTGGAATGAGTGCCATAGTGCAACGATGCCATACTTACGCAATGAGTTGGAAGTATCAGAAAAAGAAAGAATTCTTTGACTGGCGTGATACGAAAGTGGCAACACTCAAAGTTCTCATCACGGCCGTTAGAAACCGGAAAGTTCCTACTCAAGTTCTAATTGGCCCAGCTAACTCTGCTGGGCAAGCTTCGGCATTGGTTAAAGCGATTAGCAAGCGCGCTGGCATCCCTGGAAAATCAATGCGAATTCTAAGTGGCGCAAATGAGTTATTTGATGCAGATTTAAAGCTAGATCGCAAAGCTTGGATTACCTGGTCAAGCCGTGTTGATCGGGGCCTTAACGTAATAAAGAATTACTCCCATATTTATTTAGAGTCACTGAATCCAATTTTCGGTTTGAAATCACATAATGGTTTCACGGCGCTTGATGGCGCAAAGGACCTTCTGCTTTACAAACGTTTGGACAAAAAAGTCGGCGCAATTTTTCACGGTAGTGATATTCGAGATGTTGATCGACATATGGCTTCAAATCCTTTCTCACCATTTAAGAATGGTGGCGATGATTTAATCAAATTGCGTAAACGATCAAGCGATAACCGAAGTGCAATTCCATTCTTAAGTAAGAAGGGAATCCCGGTCTTTGTAACGACGCCAGATTTATTTGCTGATGCCCCCGGGGCTATTTGGTTGCCAGTTGTCATTGATGTTGATAAGTATCGCGAAATTGCCAATTCAAAGCCGGCATTTAAATCAGGCGGTCCGGTAAAAGTTCTCTACCTACCAAGTAGTTCGTGGATAAAGTCGGCAGAAATTATTGAGCCTGTCCTAGATAAGTTGCATAAGGAAGGCGTGATTGAACGTATCTATTCGGATTCGGTTTCAAATTCGCAAGTGCCTGATCTGATTAGTAAAGCAGATGTAGTAATTGACCAATACTTAGGAGTTATCGGCGTATTTGCCTTGGAAGCAATGGCTGCTGGTCGAATGGTACTTACCTATTTGCATGAAGAGTTTTACCAAAGCGCACCAAAACCACAAGTAACCCAGATAACTCCAGATACTTTGGAGCACGTTCTGCGCAATCTCAAGGTAGATCAGGAGCAAATTCGCAGCGGTTTGGAATTTGTTGAGACTTGGCACAATGGAATAAAAAGTAGCGAGATTTTGTTAAATGCATAACGTGCAAATGAATTTTCAAGCTAACTTCGCAAATAACCTACTAAGCAAATTGCATAGCGGAATCTCAATGGGTTGGTGGATGTTTTTCGACACCTTTTGGGCTTTGGTATTTGGCTTTACCTTATCTGGAGTTATTCAGGCCTATATCTCCAAGGATCGAATGCGAAAGTCACTAGGCGATCATTCGCTTAAATCTGTAGCGAAAGCATCTTTCTTTGGAAGCGTCAGCTCTTCTTGTTCCTACGCGGCAAGTGCGTTAAGTAAAACGCTCTTCTTTAAAGGTGCAGATTTCACAACATCAATGATCTTTGCCTTCGCATCTACAAATTTAGTTATTGAACTTGGCATTGTGATTTGGATTTTAATTGGTTGGCAATTTGCCGTTGCTGAATTTATTGGCGGAGCCGTGATGATTATTCTCCTCTGGCTTTTGTTGCCAAGACTTATGCCGACAAAATTGATAAGTAAGCTCCGATCTGATTCGTCAGATACTGGCTCACCTTCTATGGATGGCGCCGAAGAAACTGGCATGGCAAAAGGCGCGAAATTGGGTGACGCTGCCGGATACACGATCGGTGATTTCACCATGATGCGCGTTGAACTTTTTGTTGGTTTCCTAGTTGCTGGGATGGCAACAGCGTTAATCCCGGTCTCATTTTGGCAAAGACTTTTCTTTTCAGGACATGGTCTTATCTCAACGATTGAAAATGTTGTGATCGCCCCGGTCATCGCCTTTATCAGCTTTGTCTGTTCGGTTGGAAATGTCCCTCTTGCCGCAGCGCTTTGGCATAACGGAATTAGTTTCGGTGGCACTATCTCTTTTATCTATGCCGATCTCATCGCGCTTCCGTTGGTGCTGATCTATCGAAAGTATTACGGCACAAAGATTGCTATTCGACTTGCTTTAATTTTTTGGTTTGTAATGAGTGCGAGCGGTCTAATCACTGAGTATTTATTTAAACTTTTTGGGGCTACGCCAAGGATCCATGAATTAAAGATGGTTCAAAGTCGGATCGGACTTAATGTGACGACAATTTTAAATGCGATTGCGCTCATGCTTGCCGCCTTTGTTTTCTATCAATATCGAAAGGCACGTAAATCTAATAACTCTGAACTCTCTGAATTCGCCAAGGATTTAGTCTGTGGGATGCAGGTTCGAAAGGTCGATGCCGCTGCTACTTATGCATATCAGGGCGCGCCCTTTTACTTCTGCATGGATGGCTGTCGGGATTCTTTTGCGAAAGAACCCGAGAAGTTTCTAGCTCGGCGTTAAATTATTTAGCGGGACAGGTAAAGCCAAATTCGGTTTCAACCGAAGCGGGAACATGGCCACAACCAACGGTTGCGGTACCGAAATCAATAATTTTCCAACGTCCATTTGCAATATGCGCAAAGCCATAGCCGATATCGGTGACTGGCAAATATGGCACCGAGGTGAAGATCAACCAAGATGGATCAACCTTTGAAAACCTTTGGTTAACGGTTGCAGCAAAGAATTCATCGCCGCCATCGAAGGTTGAGTATTGAAGTTTTGCAATTTGGCCAGCTACCGATTGCGGAACGAGATTACCGCCCTCATAAATTTTGGCATCAAGGGCAAATTTGGTGGGGTATTGCCCAACTACTGACCAGGGAATCACTACCGACGGAAGTTCACCGGTGACATAGTTTGGCCACTTAATATTCCAACCAGCTTCGGTTGCAAATCCCTTTGGGATCGTTGTATTTATTTGAGCTTTAACTTTTATCGAATCCCAGTTAACTAACTTTGGGTGGTAACGCTCAAAGGAGGTGACCATTAATTTAAGGGAATCTCGCACCTTTGAATCATCTGGTTTTTGATCACCAGTTGGCAAGCCACAGGCGGTTAATAGAAGTACTAGCGGAAGTACTAATAAGAACCGGCGTGAATTGCGTTTCATAAAATTAAGTTTAATTCTTAATCTTGCTAAGAATTACTTCTTGATTGCTGGTGAATAGCCCCATGTGGCCAAATCCACGCAATTCAATTATTTCGGCGCTGGGCAAATTGTTTAGTAACCACTTACCGTGTTGCTTTGGGACCATTAAATCTTCATCGCCTTGGAAAATCGTTACCGGCTTCTTAATATCTGATGGCTCAAAGCCCCAGTTCTTAATGAAAACGAAATCATCATCAATCCAGCCATCAAAGGAGACCGAGAGTGAGTCGCGGAAATTCTTCGCAAGATTTTCTGAGTACTTCTCATCCTTCATTAATTTACGATCATTGGATGAGAAAAGATTTCCATCAGTCTCTCGAAGTTCTGCCCCCGTTACGACTTTAAGTGAAGCGCCATTAAGTTCCATCCATTTATTTATTTCGGCAGCGCCGGCAAGTGCGGCACCAAATTCTTCATGATTGTCTTGGCCCATTCCAGCCAGAAAATCCAAATCGGGTTTTCCATAAGGACCAACTCCCGCAAGAACGATTACCGACTTGCATTCATCCAAAAGTCCATTTGCAAGTGCGTGAGGACCACCACCCGACCAACCAAATGCAGTAAAACTATTAATACCAAATGCCTTAATTAATTCCTTGATGTCATTATTTACATCGATAACACTTCGACCAGCTTTTCGGCTACTTGTGTGATAGCCAGCTCGGGAATAGGCAATTGCTGGAATATTTAGAGAATCAAGAAGGGCAATTTCCTCCGACCAAGCAAAGGCACAGGAAGGCGTTCCGTGGTGAAAGACAATGGCGTGCTTCCCAGATTTCACCAATTCTTCAAAATTGTCACCAAATAGGAGATCTAAATTTCGGCCATCGGAGAGTTTGAAGTCCTTTGATTTCATCTCAGCAGTCTAGCGCCAGACAAATAATGCGGGATTTAGTTGAAAGTTCTATGATTTAACTATGCCTGCAATTACCGTCCCTGATATCACCGTCCTTCCTCGCGTAGTCGCCGATCCAAATTCAAAAGTACGTCGGGTCAAGAGCGTTACAACTGCGCCACAAGGATTTGAAGGCGAAGGCTTTCCAGTTCGTCGCGCCTTTGCTGGTGTTGATTTAGCCGATCTCGATCCATTTATTCACTTGGATCAAATGGGCGAAGTTGAATATGCGCCGGGCGAACCAAAGGGAACCCCATGGCATCCACATCGCGGTTTTGAAACCGTTACCTACATTATTGATGGCATCTTTGATCATAAAGATAATCACGGTGGTGGCGGAACAATTACAAATGGCGATACTCAATGGATGACAGCTGGCGCTGGAATTTTGCATATCGAAACTCCACCAGAACATTTAGTTATGAGCGGTGGGTTATTTCACGGTTTCCAACTTTGGGTAAATCTTCCAGCTGCCAAGAAATGGGCAACACCTGGCTACCAAGATTTACGTGCTTCAGAAGTTGCATTACTTGCATCGCACGATGGCGGAACTTTGCTTCGCGTAATTGCCGGGGAAGTTGCTGGGCATGTTGGACCGGGATCAACTCAAACTCCGATGACAATGGTTCACGCAACAATTGCACCAGGAGCGCAATTACGTTTGCCATGGAATAAGGATTACAACGCTTTGGTCTACACACTTAATGGCCACGGAACAATTGGCGATGCCGGACAACCGGTTCACTTCGGACAATTGGCCGTATTAACCGATGGCGATACCTTGGTAATTAACGCCGATCAAAATCAAGAATCCAGATCACCACATATGGATGTGTTGATTCTTGGCGGCGAACCAATTCGCGAAAGCGTTGCTTGGATGGGTCCATTCGTGATGAATACAAAAGCTGAAGTACTTAAAGCCTTTGATGATTTCCAAAAAGGTTTACTTGGAACTGTTCCGGCAGAACATATTCCTTCTAAGAAACCGCTTAATCGAAGCGGCGAAGGCGCCAAGCTCGGTGGCGATATCCGAAAGGTGCATGGCGCACCAACGGATGTTGTTGAAGGAAACTAGAGATTCTTTAAGGCGCTAACAACTTTTGTTAGTGATTCTTTGGCATCACCAAAGAGCAAAGTCGTTTTAGCGTCGTAGAGCAGATCATTCTCAATTCCAGCAAAACCTGGGCGCATTGAACGCTTTAAGAAAATCACATTCCCAGCGCTGGCTACGTCAAGAATTGGCATTCCGTAAATTGGGCAACCAGGTGTTGTCTTTGCCGCTGGATTAACAACGTCATTAGCTCCGACAACTAAGACCACATCGGTCTGTGGGAATGTTGGATTAATTTCTTCCATTTCAACGAGTTGCTCGTAAGGAACATTTGCTTCAGCTAAAAGCACGTTCATATGTCCCGGCATGCGACCTGCAACTGGGTGAATTCCATAAGCGACTTCGACGCCTTTGGTTGTTAAGAGATCTGCTAATTCGCGAACTGTGTGTTGGGCTTGCGCAACAGCAAGACCAAAGCCCGGAACGATTACAACGCGGGATGCGTAGTTAAGCAAGATCGCAACATCATCTGGTGAGCCAGATTTAACTGGGCGTGCTTCGGTTGCTCCAGTTGCTGCTTGTGGCTTTGCAGTGAATGCACCGAACAAGGTTCCAAATAGCGAACGACCCATCGCCTCGGCCATCAAGCGCGTCAAAATTGTTCCAGAAGCGCCAACCAGAGTTCCGGCGACGATCAATAAAGTTGATTGCAAGACATAACCACTTGCCGCAACAGTTAATCCAGTAAAGGCATTAAGTAATGAGATAACGATTGGCACATCCGCGCCGCCAACTGGCAATACAAAAAGAACGCCAAATAATAAGGAGAGCCCGCCCATAACTAATAGCGGGGTATTTCCACCAGAAGCGATCGTCCAACCACCGGTTCCAAGAACTCCAGCAAGGGTCGCGGCGATGATGAATCGTCCGCCTGGAAATACAACTGGCCGGGTTGTCATCAACTCTTGCAATTTCAAGAAGGTGATTACCGAACCAGCAAATGAGGTACATCCGACAATGACGGTGAAGACGGTTGCGATGATATTTGCAGTGGAAGGCTTACCTTCAGAACTTAGATTTAAATATTCAACTGTTGCAACAAGCGCCGCAGCACCGCCACCAACACCATTAAATAAAGCGACGAGTTGTGGCATCTGGGTCATCTGAATTTTACGCGCAGCTGGAACGCCAACAAGAACACCAAAGGCGATTGCAGCCAGGATCAAGAAGGTGTTGTGATGCTTTGTACTACTTGGGTCAAAGAAGACAATGACCGTAGCGATAGTGGCACCGCCGGCACCAATTAAATTTCCACGACGGGCAGTCTTTGGCGCAGATAAACCCTTAAGGGCCATAATGAAAGAGACGGCGACCGCTAAACCAATTAGCGCATATAGATTTGAATTCATTACTTCTTACCGCCTTTGCCCTTAAACATCTCCAGCATGCGGTCTGTAACAACAAAGCCACCAACCATATTTATGGTTGCAAGAACAACTGCCAAAATTGAGAGCGTTGTTTCTAAAGTGCTGGTTGCTTTATCTGCTACCAATATTGCGCCAACCAAAATAATTCCATGGATCGCATTTGCGCCCGACATCAGGGGAG
>DAIOGD010000029.1:0-10708 GCA_036745395.1 Candidatus Nanopelagicaceae bacterium
TTTTTCTAACCGGGCGATCATTTGGCCCGGAAGAAGCACTTGAATACAAATTAATTAATTCAATCGAGAGCGACCCTTTAGCGAAAGCTAAAGAGATGGCGGCCATCATTAACCAACAACCACCAACGGCGGTTACAAATACCAAGGCGCTGTTAAAAAGCGGATCCCATGATGCGATTGAAGTTGTAATGCAGGTTGAGGGTGAATTATTTTCGATGGCCCTTGAATCTGACGAGGCAAAGGAAGCGTTCATGAATTTCTTGGCCAAGAAAGAGAAGAGGTAATTCCATGTCACTCAAGGATAAAAATATCTTTATAACCGGCGGTTCACGTGGCATCGGACTTTCTATCGCCCTGCGAGCAGCTAAAGATGGCGCAAATATTGCCTTCGCCGCAAAGACTGTAGAAGAGAATCCGAAGTTACCCGGAACCATCTTTACTGCAGCCAAGGAAATTGAAGCGGCGGGGGGAGTAGCACTTCCAATTCAATGTGATATTCGCGATGAGACTGCTGTGGAATCAGCCGTTAATCAAGCGGCAGAAAAATTTGGTGGAATAGATATTCTAATTAACAATGCGAGTGCAATAAATTTGACTCCAACTGAAAAAACCCCGGCAAAGCGCTTTGATCTAATGTTTGATGTAAATGTTCGAGGAACTTTCTTGACCTCTCAAGCCACGATCCCGTACCTTCGAAAGAGTGCAGAGGGTGGGCGCAATCCTCATATTCTGACCTTGTCGCCGCCACTTTCAATGAAGGCCAAATGGTTTAAGAACCATGTTGCATACACGATGTCGAAATATGGAATGAGTATGTGTGTTCTAGGAATGTCAGAAGAATTTAAGCGTGATGGAATTGCGGTCAACGCCCTGTGGCCGAGGACTGCAATCGATACGGCAGCGCTTCAAATGATTCCCGGAATAGATACTGACTTCTGTCGAAAGCCAGAGATTTTGGCTGACGCCGCCTATGAAATCCTAAATCGACCAAGTGCTGAAACAACCGGAAACTTTTTCATTGACGACGAAGTACTTGCATCGATAGGTATTACCGACCTTGATAAGTATTCGGTAGTTCCAGGAACTAAAGATTTCTTACTGGACTTCTTCCTTGATTAATTCCTTGATTTATTCCTTGATTAAGCTATGCATAAATTGAAAAATTCTAGGAAAACAAAGCGGTGGCATAAATGAGCACGAACGCTATTTATGCCACCACGACGATCTTGGTAGTACTTACCTTGCTATTTGGTATTTGGATTTACCTAAAAGACAAGATTTAGAGGGCAACTCCAGTTTCAGATTCGACGAGTGAATCCTTTCCAACATTGATACAGAAGAAGGAAACGATCGCTGCAAGAATCATGAATCCAGCGCCATAGATAAATGTGGTGCTAAATCCGTGAACTTGTGCCGCCACCTGCACCTTCGCGCCAAGAGAGGCATGCGATGCCGCATAACTCGAAGCCGAAGAGATAGCCACTGTGTTCAAAAGGGCCGCTCCAAGTGAACCGCCTATTTGCTGGGAAGTATTTAGAACTGCACCAGCTACGCCGGCATCATGACCGCCTGAATTGTGTAAGCCGGTACTTGCGCTAGGAATAAAGAACAATGCAAGACCGGTACTCATGACAATAAGTGCTGGTAACACGTGCGTTGTGTAGCTAGATGTTGGAGTAATGCGAGATAGAAGCAATAAACCAATTGCACCAGCGGTTAAGCCGGTAACCATCAATGGACGTGGGCCAACCTTAGGAAGAAGTTGTGAGGCAACTCCAGCAAAGACGATTACGCCAGCTGAGAATGGCAAGAACGCGAAACCAGAACGAAGTGATGAATAGTGAAGGAAACTTTGTAGGTAGATGCTTAGGAATAAGAACATCGCGAAGAGTCCGGTTCCAACAAGAAGGCCACCAACGTAAGAGCCGCCACGATTTCTTTCAGTAAGAACTCGAAGTGGAAGAAGTGGATTCGCAACCTTTGATTCGATGTAAATAAATGCGACTAGTAGGACTGCAGCAACGATAAAGAATTTGTAGGTTGCAAAGTTTCCCCAACCCTTGCTTGCTGCTTGACTTAAGCCATAAACAAGTGAGACCAAACCTAAAGTTACGGTCGCAGCGCCAGGGATGTCGTATTTGTTATCGCCTTTTGCCTTTGATTCATGAATATTTGGAATTGCAAGAAGTACGGCGATTAGCGCGATTGGTACGTTAACACCGAGGCACCAGCGCCAGTTTGCATATTCAGTAAGTACGCCGCCGACGATTAGTCCGATTGCAGCGCCGCCACCAGAGATCGCACCGTAAACACCGAAAGCACGAGCGCGTTCCTTTGGAACGGTGAATGTAACGTTGATTAAAGCAAGTGCGGCAGGTGCAAGAAGCGCGCCGAAAGCGCCTTGAAGCGCACGAGCAGCGAATAACAAACCTTGGGTCGAAGCGATTCCACCAAGCGCTGAAGCGCCAGCGAAACCAATCAAGCCGACGATAAAGATTTTCTTGCGGCCGACATAGTCAGCGATGCGACCACCAAGAAGAAGGAGACTTCCGAAAGCTAATGAGTAAGCAGTAACCACCCATTGGCGATTCTCATTTGAAATGTGAAGGGACTTTTGAGCACTTGGAAGCGCGATGTTTACGATTGAAGCATCGAGCACAACCATGAGAGAGGCGATGGCAATAACGCCAAGTGCGCGCCAACGGTTTGGATCTAAGCCATCTTCGGCATGAGTTTTAGACAAGGAAATCCCCTTTCAAGAATCTAGATATTTCATCGGTTAGTTACTGTAAGAGTTTAGAGTGCAATAACTTCAAATTCTTGTTGAATTCGATCAACCACCAAAATATGGTGATTTGGCAACAAAGTCCAGCCCGCTTGATTCCAACCAGATGAGGCGACAATCACACCTTTGGCATCTTTTCTGTAGTAAAGCTCGTAATAATCGGGGCCTTCATCATCTGGGATTCGGTCATTGTTGTGTTCACATACAACGATCATTTTTGTCGGCGTTAAAAGTATTGCATTGATGCTCGAATAAATGAGATTCGTTTTAATCTCATTTACACCTGCAATTAACCCTGGGATAAGACCTAATTTACGTATCTGAGTCACTAATGAATAGAAGTACTTTTCGCTATCAGTGTTTCCGCGCATTGAGTCGAGGAGATCTTGGTCTATGTACCTATCAAGTGACTCCGGAGGCATGATGCCCCCGTTGTGAATGAAGGACATCTCCTCGTAAAGAAACGGATGGGTATTTCCTTCGTTGATTGATAACCCAAGAGTCGCCCAGCGAAGATGAAGTAACGCTGCATTGGAGGTAAGTCCCTTAACAGCCTTTGAATATTTTTCACTCTCTTTGGCTCGAGCGGGCTCGACTAGCAGAGATGGGCTAGAGCCACGGTCGGAAGTTGAAATTCCCCAGCCATCGCCATGCTTCTTTGAGAGCTCGGTGAACTGAACAAAGTCAGGTCCCGCAATTTCCTCAAGGGTCGTAGCATTTTCCGCAACATAGCCCATTAGTCTGCACATAGATCAAAGTTTAACTATTCAGATAGGGGAGTTACGTACGCCCCGCTGATTCCGCCATCAACCAAGAAATTCGAAGCAGTTATAAACGAAGAATCATCTGAGGCTAAGAAGGCCACTGCTGCAGCGATTTCAGATGCTTCGGCGAATCGACCAAATGGAATATGGACAAGTCTTCGTGCCGCACGAGCTGGATCTTTTGCAAACAATTCTTGAAGCAACGGTGTGTTAACGGGTCCAGGTGAGAGGGCATTCACACGAATCCCTTCACGAGCAAATTGCACTCCCAATTCGCGTGACATTGCTAGCACGCCGCCCTTAGAAGCGGTGTAAGAAATTTGTGAGGTTGCTGCTCCCATGGTTGCAACGAAAGATGCGGTATTAATTATCGAACCCTTGCCCGCTTTTTGCATATAAGGCAAAACGTATTTGCAACATAGGTAGACCGAAGTCAGGTTTACTTCCTGGACTCGACGCCAAGCATCGATGCCTGTGGTCAAGATTGAATCGTCATCGGGCGGTGAAATACCCGCGTTGTTAAATGCAATATCGATTCGACCGTACTCATCAAAGGCAACCTTATACATTCTTTCAACATCGGCCTCGTTGGTTACATTTGCCTTGATGAAACTTCCACCAAGTTCATTTGCAACTTTGGTTCCGATTTCTTCATTTAGATCGACAACAACAATTTTCGCTCCTTCTTCTGCAAAGCGCTTGGCAGTTGCGTAACCAATTCCACTTGCAGCCCCAGTAATTACGGCGACTCTATCTTGTAAGCGTTTCATCTTTTTCTCCTGTTATCGAGTTAGCTTTGAGTGTCAAAAAATACGTTCTTGGTTTCGGTAAAGGCATCCAAAGCATCAGGCCCAAGTTCTCTTCCAAGCCCTGATTGCTTGTAGCCACCAAATGGTGTCCAATATCGAACCGACGAGTTTGAATTTACGGAGAGGTTTCCGGCTTCAACCGCACGTGAAACCCGAATAGCTTGACCGATATCGCGAGACCAAATAGATCCAGAAAGACCATATTCCGAATCGTTCGCGATTCGAATTGCATCCGCTTCATCTTCAAATGGGAGGACCGAAACCACCGGTCCGAAAATTTCCTCGCGGTAGGCGCGGTCTTTTGTATCTTTTGGGGTAAGGACAGTTGGAGCAAACCAAAATCCCGGGCCACTCGGCTTGGTTCCTTGGAATGCAATATTTGAACCATCAGGTACATATTCCTTAACTCGATCCAATTGTCCAGAAGAAACAAGTGGACCCATCTCTGATGAATCAAGTGAAGGATCTTCAACTCGGAATTTCTTTACAGCTACTTCGAATTTCTCCATGAATTTCTCATATACAGAACGTTGAACGAGGAGCCTTGATCTCGCGCAACAATCCTGACCTGCATTGTCGAATACCGCTCCTGGTGCACCTGCGGCGGCCTTTTCAATATCGGCATCGGCAAAAATGATGTTTGCACTTTTCCCGCCAAGTTCTAACGTAACTTGCTTCACTTGATCCGCGCAGCCGCGCATTATCTGTTTTCCGACTGTGGTTGAACCAGTGAAAACAACTTTGCGAACAATAGGGTTTGTTACAAACCTTTCACCAACGATGCTGCCTTTACCTGGAATTACATTAAATACGCCATCCGGAATACCTGCTTCCAACGCTAACTCGCCAAGGCGAATTGCAGTCATTGGTGTCAACTCTGCTGGCTTTAGTACGACGGTATTTCCGGCAGCTAGTGCGGGAGCAAATCCCCAACCCGCAATTGGCATCGGAAAATTCCAAGGGACAATAACGCCAATAACTCCAAGCGGTTCTTTGAAAGTGATATCTATTCCGTTGGGTACCGGAATTTGCCGACCAAATAATCTTTCTGGTGCCGCACTGTAGTAATTCAAAACATCACGAACATTTCCGGCTTCCCATCGAGCATTTCCAATGGTGTGCCCAGAATTTAATACTTCGAGTTGGGCCAGCTCTTCAACATGTGAGTCAATTATTGATGCAAACTTTCGAAGTAACTTTGCACGGTCTCCCGGTGAAACCAAACGCCAGGTTTCAAAGGCTTTTTGCGCTTTGGCAATAATTTGATCGGTCTTAGTTAGATCGGCTAGTTCAATATCTATTACCGGGGCAGTGGTGGTCGGATTTATAACAGTGAATGTAGTCATATTTTTTACATGCGCTCGAAACTGCGTACGCGCTCCCAATCTGTTACGGCTCGTGAATAGGCATCAATTTCGGTGTCGGCCATATGTGTGTAATGCTTTTGAACATCTTCGCCAAAAGTTTCGCGTACCCAAGAGCTATTAGTCCACAAGTCACGGGCTTCTTTTAAGGAAGTCGGTACCCGATCGGTTTCGAGGGCGTAAGCATTTCCTTGGAATATTGGTTCAAGTTCTAAATTCTTTTCGATTCCATCTAGTCCTGCGGCGATCATTCCGGCAACTGCCAAATAAGGATTTACATCGCCGCCGGGAACGCGATTTTCAACTCTGAGCGATAAACCCTCGCCAACAAGTCGAAGGGCACAAGTACGATTATCTCGACCCCATTTAATTGCTGTCGGCGCAAAAGTTCCAGCCTGGTAGCGCTTATAAGAATTGATATTTGGTGCAAACAACAAAGTTAATTCGCGCATATGTTTTTGAAGTCCTGCAATGTAGGAACGACCAGTTGCTGATAATCCATCGCCAGCATCACCAGCCAGAACTGCACCGCCCTGCTTATCCCGGAAAGATAAATGGATATGGCAGGAGCTACCTTCCTTTTCATTAAATTTCGCCATGAAGGTTAGAGAGCAACCTTGCTGTGATGCGATCTCCTTGGCACCCATCTTGTAAATGGAGTGGTTGTCACAAGTTGCCAAAGCACCTTCGTATCGAAATGCGATTTCGTGTTGCCCGAAGTTACATTCACCTTTAGCGGATTCAACAGTTAATCCGGCTCCATCCATTCCAAGGCGAATGGCGCGAAGGAGCTTTTCAACGCGTGAGGTACCAATTAATGAATAATCGACGTTATATTGATTTGCCGGTGTTAAATTGTCGTAACCCTTATTCCACGCTTCTTCATAGGTTTCGTTAAATACGATGAATTCAAGTTCGGTTCCACACATGGCCACCATTCCGGCAGCTTCTAATCTTGCAAGTTGTGTCTTTAGGATTGTCCTTGGCGAAACGCTGATTCCATTATGGTGATGGTCGACTAAGTCAGCTACAACCATCGCGGTACCTTCATGCCAAGGTAGATAACGTAGGGTGTTGAAATCTGGCGCCATACCCATATCGGCGTAGCCGGTATCCCAAGATGAAATGTCATAACCTTGAACGGTATTCATTTCAATGTCAGAGGCTAAAAGGTAGTTACAGCCTTCGGTGCCATTCTTGATGGTGTCCGCAATAAAGAATTTGCCATGGATGCGCTTGCCTTGAAGCCGTCCTTGCATATCTGTCGCTCCGACGACCACGGTATCGATCTTGCCGCTTTCAACATCTTTCTTTAGTTGATCAAGAGAAAGTGACACGATACCCCCGAGTAAAAGCTCTATGAATTGGAATCTTGCCTGCAGGCTACTAGGAGGACAGGGCTCGCACAATTAGGGTCAGAAACAAATAATTAACCTATTAATTTTGGGAATATCCTTCCAAAGGAGTGAGATCCAAGGCACACTTTTACCAAGTTTCCCCGGGTCACGTCAGCCGCTGACGAGATTGCCTAACCTAGAAGGGTGGATTTTCTTCAATGTCGAATTCCCATGCTGATGACGAGCGTCGCTTAGCCGAGCTCGGATATAAACAGGAACTCAAGCGAAGTTGGTCAGGATTCTCAAACTTTGCAATCTCGTTCTCAATCATTTCCATTTTGGCCGGATGTTTTACAACCTTTGCTCAGGCATGGAACTTCGGTGGCCCCTTCGCAATAACAGTTGGTTGGCCTTTGATTGCTGGCCTAATCTTGATAATCGGCTTCACCATGTCCGAACTCGCTTCCGCCTACCCAACTTCAGGTGGAATTTATTGGTGGGCTGCAAAGCTTGGAGGCGCCAAGGCTGGGTTCTACACCGGCTGGCTTAACTTAATCGGGCTTATTTCTGTTACGGCATCTGTTGGGTACGGAGTTACTTTCTACATCAATACATTGCTCGGCTTCTATAGCAAGAGCTGGGCTGGTTCATTTGGGGGCGATTACATCAAACAACAATTCGTACTTTTCTTAATCGTAATTGCGGTAGTGACGCTTATAAATCTCTATGGACATCACTTGCTTGCGCTTGTTAATAACATCTCCGTTTGGTGGCACGTCTTTGGAAGCGCAGTAGTAGTTGTTGTTCTGATAGTGGCTCCAAAGCACCACACTTCAGCAAGCTTCTTCTTCAAGCACGTCAATAACTCGGGATTTAGCAATGGCGCATACTGGTATTTCATATTGCCACTCGGTTTCTTGTTGACCCAGTACACCATCACAGGATTTGATGCCTCTGCTCACTTGTCCGAAGAAACCCATAATGCTCACATCACTGCAGCCAAAGGAATTTGGAAGTCAATTTTCTATTCAGCAATTGGTGGCTATATTTTGTTGCTTTCATTCCTTTGGGCGGCAACAAAGTTTGACCTGATTAACTCTGCTGATCCAAAGGTGAATCCATTTGGCCAGGGAAGTCCAATAGCGATCTTCTACAGTGCGCTCGGTGGCGACGGTGGGTTATTTAAGCTCATCATCCTAATTACCACCATGGGGCAACTTTTCTGCGTGACTGCCTGCCTAACTTCATGTTCTCGAATGATGTTTGCATTCTCGCGCGATGGCGCAGTTCCAGGAAGCAAGATGTGGCGCAAGGTCAACAAGGCCGGTACTCCAACAAATGCTGTGATCATGTCAGCCATTTTGGGAGTAGTACTAACTCTTCCTGCTTTGTACAAGTCTTCAGCAGGTGTTCCAACGGCTTTCTACGCCGTTGTATCAGTTTGCGTGATTTCGCTTTACCTTGCCTTCATGATTCCGATCTATCTGCGCTGGAAGGCCGGAGATTCATTTAAAGCTGGGGAGTGGACTTTGGGAAGCAAGTACAAGTGGATGAACTTAATTGCGGTTGCCGAAATCGTAATTATTTCAATTTACTTCATCATGCCGCTTTACCCATCGGCTGTCCCGTTCCGCAAGGGATTTAATTGGACCTCGGTTAACTATGCACCGCTTGTAACTGGTGGCGCCTTAATCCTTCTTTGGATCTGGTGGCATCTCTCAGTTAAGAAGTGGTTTAAGGGACCAATCAAAACTATTTAGTTAATAGTTGAAATTTGGGGCTACCTTCGGGTGGCCCCATTTTTTTAGCCTCGATTAGGCAGAGATTAATTGACCCCATTTTTGAATGATTGGCTTCCAAACTCGAAATAATTCGGATTCAGCATTTGCGACTTCGGATTCGACGCTACTTTTCCCAGATTCAAGGAATGCGTTATCTGCATGCTCTTCCCATGTATGAATTATTGAGGAATCTA
This sequence comes from Candidatus Nanopelagicaceae bacterium, assembly GCA_036745395.1. Classification (GTDB taxonomy): domain Bacteria; phylum Actinomycetota; class Actinomycetes; order Nanopelagicales; family Nanopelagicaceae; genus AAA044-D11. The sequence goes on from DAIOGD010000029.1 coordinate 9,035, forward strand.
TCTCCGGATGAAATTGAACTGCGTAAGTTTTGGAACCAATTCGAAATACTTGATTTTCGCAGAGTTCACTACTTGCTAGGCAAATTGCACCTTCTGGTAATTTCGTAACTTGGTCTTCATGCCATTGGGCAACCAATGTTCCTTTTTCAAAATCAAAAATTTCATCTTTATTGGCCGTTGGGGATATTTCGTAAATTCCAATTTCTGAAATCGGAGCTCTTTCAACCTTTCCACCTGTGGCTGCGGCCAAGAGTTGAGCGCCTAAACAGATAGCAAAAATCGGAATTTCGCGGGAAACCGCATCGGCGAGAAGTAATCTCTCGTTCGCAAGCCACGGTGCTACATGGTCATCCATGGCTCCCATATGTCCACCAAGGGGCATTAAAGCAAAAATATCTTCTGGCACTTTAGTGGGAACATTTTCACCATCGTAAGCACGCAAAATCTTTATTTCAAAACCTAATTCCATCAACCATCTTCCCGCTAGGTGAGGAGGGTCGGTCGGATCATTTTGAATCGCCAAAATAACCCTATTTTTTTCCTTTTGCATGCGAGAAGTATGCCCGCTTTGAACTTTTTTGAAAAAAAGTCCAACGAAGACACGCGCTTTTGAACCCAGAAGTGAAAAAAAATCGCCCTTCTGCTACCTTGCTATTTAATGTACGAGATTTAAAAGAAATCTTGATAAACCAGATGTAATGAAGGAGCCCGTACCCAAAAAGGGATTGTCTACACTTCAATCCAACAAAAGGTACTTTTCCAAAATGACCTGAACTCTAGATCCACAGACTTACCGCAAGACCCCAATAACTCACCGACCTGTAGACCCAAAGCGAGTTGCCGAACTAATGGCAATCGAATGGGACCGTTTCGCAAAATCAACCGTTAACTCCGGCGTCGAGAGTGAGATCGCAAAGCAAAGTACCCCCCTTGGAGTTACCTCTAGCTTCCAATATTGGGATCCCCATCCAATCAGCATCGTCTCCGCTAAGGGTGCCTGGATGACAGATGTAGATGGTCGACAATTATTAGATTTATCGATGGGTTTTGGCGCCATGCTCGCCGGCCACTTAAATCCAGAAGTCGTCACAGAGGTGGAGCAATCACTTAAAGAGGGAATGCTATTTGTAACACCATCACCTATTTCTCGCGATGCTTCCGAGCGACTCTGTAAGCGATTTGGTATCGAGCAAGTGCGCTTTTGCAACTCGGGAACCGAAGCCACCATGTATGCAGTTAGAACGGCGAAGGCATACACCGGCAAAAACGCATTTGTGAAATTAGAGGGCGGGTATCACGGTTCGGCTGATGCCATGACTGTTTCGGCTAAGCCAGATCTTGAGTTGGCTGGTCCAGCTGATGAACCTAATCCGGTTATCCAAGATGGAACCTCACCTGGAATTGTATTTGTGGTTCCATTTAATAATTTGCCAGCACTTGAAAAACTTTTCGAACGCGATCATTCTTCTATTGCTTGTTTCATTCTTGAACCAGTTCTGGAAAATCTTGGAATTGTTCTACCAGATGCTGGATATCTCCAAGGTGTTCGTGATCTTTGCGACAAGTATGGAATTGTTTTAATTTTTGATGAAGTTAAAACCGGACTTACGGCTGGACCAAAGGGCGCTGCTTCTCGCATCGGTGTTCAACCAGATCTGATCACCCTTGCCAAAT
>DAIOGD010000030.1:0-10584 GCA_036745395.1 Candidatus Nanopelagicaceae bacterium
ACGAGCCACATAATCGCAACGCCAAATAATGTTGCAACCATGGTGTAACGAGATGGGTGGCGCGAATGCGCTTCGGGCAAGATGTGGGATGTTGCAATATAGATAAGGAATCCCGCAAAGAGGGCTAAGTAGATTGCAACCCATTGATTGCTAATCACAAGATAGGTACCGATCGATGCGCCACCGATTCGAGTGATGGCATCAAGAAGTAAAAGGAATGAAGCGCTCTTGGTCCAGTGCCCAGATTTAACAAGCATTGCAACGGTGTTTAGGCCATCGCTAAATGCGTGAACAAGGAGTGCGATAAATACGGCATAACCAAGCTTGTGGGAAACTTTGAATGAAACCGCGAGAGCAACGCCATCTAGAAATACGTGGACTGCCATCGCGAGTGCACCAAGGGAGCCAGCGATATTTCCGTAGTGCGAATGCTCGTGCTCATAATCTGATTCAGCTGGTTCGTGGGATCCCGCAAACTGTTCAGAGAAGTGAAGAATTAAAAATCCCACCACAAAGGCAAGGTAAACCGCTGGAATCTTTCCTACGTTCAGGGTTGCATTGTGAAAAACTTCTGGAAAGAGATCGAACGAAACAAGTCCAAGCAAGAGACCAGCAGAAAGTCCAAGAGTTAAGTGGAAGCGATCTTTTGATCTAAGGGCGGTTATTCCACCCAGGGTCGTTGCGAGAACTGTTAGCGCTGCTAAGCCAATCGCAATCATGCGTGAAGTCTACCTGTCGGCTTTGTGCCAAAACTCGCGCTTATCTCGCGTAGAATAGGCAACCTTGCGGTCCCGCAAGAAAGCCGACAGCCAGCCGGAGGAAATTATGGCCGCAGATCGTTTAGAAAATATTGTTAGCCTTGCAAAGCGTCGAGGCTTTGTTTATCCATCATCTGAAATTTATGGTGGACTTCGCGCCTCTTGGGATTACGGTCCACTCGGAGTTGAGTTAAAGAACAATGTGAAGCGCCAATGGTGGCGCGCCATGGTTCAAGGTCGCGAAGATGTTGTTGGTCTGGATTCTTGCGTAATTCTTGCGCGCGAAGTTTGGGAAGCATCTGGTCACGTAGAAACATTTACCGATCCGCTAACTGAATGTACCGCTTGTCATAAGCGCTACCGCGCTGATCACTTGGAAGAAGCGTTCGAAGCAAAGCACAAGCGCCTTCCGACTTCGATGGAAGAAGTTAATTGCCCAAATTGCGGTGGCAAGGGTCAATTCACCCAACCAAAACAATTCTCTGGTTTGTTAAAGACTTACCTTGGCGCAGTCGAAGATGAATCTGGTTTGGCATACCTTCGCCCAGAAACAGCGCAAGGTATCTTCATCAACTTTGATAACGTCGCACAAACATCACGAAAGAAGCCGCCATTCGGTATCGGCCAAATTGGAAAGTCTTTCCGTAACGAAATCACACCAGGAAACTTCATCTTCCGTACCCGTGAATTCGAGCAAATGGAAATGGAGTTCTTTGTAGTGCCAGGAACCGATGAAGAGTGGCATCAATATTGGATCGACACTCGCCTTGAGTGGTACAAGGGACTTGGAATTAATCCAGATCGCCTTCGTCTATTCGAACATCCAAAGGAAAAGCTTTCCCATTATTCAAAGCGCACCGTTGATATCGAATACAAGTTTGAATTCAACGGAACCGAGTGGGGCGAATTAGAAGGTATCGCTTCACGTACTGACTTTGACTTGAAGGCACACGGAGCTGCATCTGGCAAAGATCTATCTTGGTTTGATCAAGAGAAGAACGAACGTTGGGTTCCTTATGTAATTGAACCTGCGGCCGGTGTTGATCGTTGCGCACTTACCTTCATGATGGATGCCTTCACTGAAGATGAAGCGCCAAATGCAAAAGGCGAGATGGAAAAGCGTGCGGTTATGAAACTTGATTATCGCTTGGCACCAATCAAGGTTGCCGTTCTTCCACTTTCTCGTAACGCAGACCTTTCACCAAAGGCTCGCGATCTAGCGGCCCAACTACGTCAAAACTGGTCAGTTGATTTCGATGATGCCGGTGCAATCGGTCGTCGTTATCGTCGCCAAGATGAAATTGGTACGCCATATTGCATCACTATCGACTTTGAAACTCTCGACGATAACGCCGTAACAATTCGCGAACGCGACACTATGGCGCAAGAACGTATTTCAATCGATCAGGTTCAATCGTGGTTAGCCCCACGGTTGTTAGGTTGCTAACCCAAAAGTTTGCACCACTAAGACTGCCGATCGCCAACGGGGGATTTGCAAATAACGAAGTGGTGCTAGATACACCAGTCGTTCTTGCACCGATGGCTGGAATTACAAACTCTGCATTTCGCACGCTTTGCCGCGAACAAGGTGCTGGTCTCTTTGTTTCTGAGATGGTTACCGCTCGCGCGCTTATCGAACGACATCCAGAAACGCTTCGCTTGATTACCCCTGGCGTTGGCGAAAGCCCAAGATCGGTTCAACTTTATGCTGTTGATCCAAAGGTGACTGCTTTGGCAGTAAAGATGTTGATGGAAGAAAACCTAGCCGATCACATCGATCTAAATTTTGGTTGCCCGGTACCGAAGGTAACTAGACGCGGTGGTGGATCAGCACTTCCATTTAAGCAAACCCTTTTCTCGCAAATTGTTTCATCAGCCGTGAATGCTGCAAAGCCATTTGGTGTTCCGGTCACAATCAAGATGCGAATCGGTATCGATGAAGATCACGCAACCTATTTCACTGCAGCAAAGGCGGCTGCCGATGCTGGAGTTGCTTGGGTAGCACTTCACGCTAGATACGCATCGCAAATGTATGAAGGTCAAGCCGATTGGTCTGCAATTGCAAAGCTTGTTGAATTTATGGAACCAACCGGAGTGCCAGTTTTAGGAAATGGCGATATCTGGTCGGGCAAAGATGGTGTTCGCATGATGGAAGAGACTGGGTGCGCTGGAGTTGTTGTTGGCCGCGGATGTTTAGGTCGTCCATGGTTATTCGCCGATTTGGTTGCGGCATTTAATGGCGATGAATCAAAGGCAACACCAACACTTTTTGAAGTAAGCAAAGTGATTATGCGCCACGGACAATTGCTTGTTGAATTCTTCGAAGCCGAGGGACGTGCGATGCGCGATCTTCGAAAGCATATGGCTTGGTATTTAAAGGGCTTTAGGGTTCCACGCGAACTTAGAAGCAAGTTCGGAATGGTTTCATCTTTGGGTGAATTGGAATGGTTACTAAATCAATTAGAAGATCAACCATATCCAGGTGAAGTAGCCGAATCGCCTCGCGGTCGTTCATCACATGGTCGCCCAGTTCATCTACCAGATGGCTGGCTAGAAGATCCCTTTGAAATCCCAGCAATCACCATCGATGATTCAGTTTCGGGTGGTTGATTTTGTTCTTACTTTTTAAGATCGCAAAACGATTTTTCTCACTTCTTTTACTACTTGCAATCGTTCTTCCGCTTTATGGTGGTGGCCGAGTTTGGTACACCGCGCATAATGCAAAGCCGGTAAAGAGCGATGTGATTGTTGTTCTAGGGGCGGCGCAATACAACGGCCGACCATCAGATGTTTTGGCCGCAAGACTCTTAGAAGCAAAGCGAATCTATAAATTAGGTCTAGCACCAGAAATTATTACCGTGGGTTCTGGAGCGCCGGGGGATCGAACAACCGAAGCTGCGAGTGGACTTGCTTGGTTAACATCAAATGGAATTAAGAAGAAAGTTATTGATGCCATTCCACTTGGCAATGACACTCTAAATAGCACCCGGGCATACATAACAACGATGCGCGTGAAGAAGTTGAAATCGGTAATTATTGTGACGGATGAATATCACTGCCTTCGTGCGATGACGATGGCCCGCGACTTTGGTGTGACCGCTTCATGTGATCCAACTCGAACTGGCCCGGCATCGACCACATCTTCAAGTTTCAATTATTTGGTGCGGGAAACCGGGGCATATCTGGCTTACGTAACCGTTGGTCGCCACGGAATTCACCTATCCGACGTAAAGAATTAGAGTTAAGCCACTATGGTCCTTCGCGCAGCAACCGAACACTCTGGATATTCCGATAGCGATCGCGAAAGATTTTTAGATGAACCCGCAAAAAGACTCGGTCGTACCGAATTTGCCCGTGATCGTGCCCGCATCATTCACTCATTCGCACTTCGCCGTTTAGCCGCAAAGACGCAAGTTGCAGTTCCTTGGGCAACAGATTTTCCGCGCACCAGACTTTCGCACTCACTTGAATGCGCACAAGTCGGTCGCGAACTTGGCGCAGCACTTGGTGCCGATCCAGATTTGATGGAAGGTGCTTGTTTAGCCCACGACATCGGCCACCCACCATTTGGTCACAATGGGGAAGAGGCGTTAGATGAAGTTGCCCAAGATTGCGGCGGCTTTGAAGGTAATGCGCAAAGTTTTCGATTGCTAGTTCGCTTAGAAGCAAAGACCGTTGATGCAAATGGAATTTCACTCGGCCTTAATTTAACTCGCGCATCACTTGATTCGGCGACAAAGTATCCGTGGCCGCGCTCGGTTAACTTAAATAAATTTGGCGTTTACGACGATGATCTAACCGTCTTTAATTGGGTTCGAAATGGCGCACCTGCCGGAGTTCAATCATTCGAAGCGCAAATTATGGATTGGTCTGATGATGTGGCCTACTCGGTTCATGATCTGGAAGATGCGCTCGTATCTGGCCAAGTTAAATTGCATGATCTAAATAATGATTTGAGTGAGATCCATAAGATCGCAACCAATAATTACATGTCTGGCATTTCTCTTGCCGAAGCCGAAGATGCACTTAAGAACTTACAACAACTTTCATGTTGGCCTAAGGATTACGACGGTAGCCACGGTGCCCTTGCCCGCCTCAAGGACTTGGCCTCCCAACTTGTCGGTCGTTTTGCACTAGCGGCAGAACGCGAAACACGTGATCGTTATGGCGATGGCGATTTAACTAGGTATCACGCAAACCTTGTAGTCCCTCGCGCCCAAAGAGTGGAAGTTGCATTACTTAAGTCGATAGCTTGGTTCTACATCATTAATGCCGAACACTCTGTAAAGCGTTACGACGATGAACAAATTTTGATTAAAGAATTAGTTGAAAAGGTTTTGAAGAATGCGCCAGAAACTCTGGAATCTTTCTTCCTGCAAGATTGGCAACGAGCTACGACCGATCAACAACGCCTACGCGTAGTTATCGATCAGGTCGCCTCGCTAACCGATCCAGGTGCTCGCGCGCTTCACGCCCGACTAAGATAAGGACTATGGCAACTCCAGGCAGCGGACGTATCCGCGATGAAGATGTCTCTTATGTTCGCGATAACTCCCAAATCGATGATGTTGTCGGAGATTACGTTGCACTAAAGGGTGCCGGAGCCGGAGCGAAAAAAGGTCTCTGCCCATTCCACGACGAGAAGTCACCATCATTTACCGTTACCGCTTCCAAGGGATATTTCCATTGTTTTGGTTGTGGAGTTGGTGGTGATGTAATCGCATTCTTGATGAAGATTGATCACTTAACATTTATGGAAGCGGTCGAAAAATTAGCGGATCGTATGAACTACACCCTTCATTACGATGGCGTTGGATCTGGTCAACCAAGTGGCATCAATCGCTCAAGGTTATTTGCTGCGAATCTAGCCGCCACAAAGTTTTATCAAGAACAGCTAAACCAAATTTCACCAACTGCCCAAGTTGGTCGCGAATTCCTACAAAAGCGCGGCTTTGATAAAGCGGCCGCCGAACATTTTGGAGTTGGTTACGCCCCTGATGAATGGGATGGCCTCTACAAACATCTAAAGGCCGAAGGATTTACTGATACCGAATTAGCAACCGCCGGGTTAACCAAAGAGGGAACTAAGGGTCCGATCGATCGATATCGAAATCGCTTGGTCTGGCCAATTAGAAATATTAGCGGTGACTATGTTGGCTTTGGTGCGCGCAAACTAGCAAGCGATGAAGTTGATCAAGGGCCGAAGTATTTAAATACTTCCGAGACTCCGATCTATAAGAAATCACAGATTCTCTACGGCCTTGATCTTGCGAAGAAAGAGATTGCAAAGAAGCGCCAAGTTGTAATCGTTGAAGGCTATACCGATGTGATGGCCGCGCACCTAGCCGGAGTTACTACCGCGGTTGCAACATGTGGAACTGCATTCGGAGAGGAACACATCAAAGTCATCCGCCAGCTCTTGATGGATGATGATTCTTTCCGCGGGGAAGTTATTTTCACATTCGACGGTGATGCCGCTGGCCAGAAGGCTGCGATGAAAGCCTTTGAATTGGACCAGAAATTTGTTACCCAAACCTTCGTAGCCGTTGAACCATCCGGTAAAGATCCATGTGAATTGCGAATGGAATCCGGTGATGTTGCCGTTCGAGACCTAGTTGCACGACGTATTCCACTATTTGAATTCGCGATGCGCACTCAGATTGCAAAGTACGACGTTTCAACAGCAGAAGGTCGGGTTTCGGCGCTAAATGTGGTGGCGCCGATATTGGCGAACATTAAAGATAAGTCGCTTCGGCCAGAATATATAAAGTTGTTGGCTGGTTGGCTCGGCTTGGATGTCGAAACCGTTGCGGCAAAGGTAAAGACCAGTGGGTCAAAATCAAGTGCGCCGGTTGAAACCACGGCCGAAAAACCGCGCGAAGAAGTAAATTTGCGCGATCCAATCTTGATGTTAGAACGCGAAGTATTGAAGATTAAATTGCAGTACCCAGATTTGGCCACTGATTGGGCAAACCTCGAAGGAAATTCATTTTCCTATTGGGCCTATCACCAATTGCGCACCGAAATCGATGCCCTTGAAGCTCTTGATGTAAATGAGTTGCTCGCAAAATCACAAAGCGAAGATGTAAAGAGTTTGATCACCGAATTAATGGTTGAACCAATTCGAATCGATCGCGAAATATCCGAGCGCTACACCGTCTCGGTCTTTGCCCGTCTTCGCGAAGTCGCGATCACCCGTTCGATCACGGAATTGAAGTCGACCCTGCAACGCCTTAACCCGGTTGAGAACGAGGCGAAGTACCAAGAAATTTTCGCCGAACTTGTCCGCCTCGAAGCGGCCAAGCGGGTCCAACGCGAACTCTCTGTTGGCGAATTGGGGTAGATCGGGTCGTCATATATGATTGCCCAGAACAATCCCTCATAGCTCAATTGGCAGAGCAGCCGACTGTTAATCGGCAGGTTCTTGGTTCGAGTCCAAGTGAGGGAGCATGGCCAACTACAGCCTTTCGAGGTCCTGGCAGTCTCAATCTATAAGCACGCGCATCATGCGCCTCTGGCTTGGAATCACTTGGATCTACGGTGGTTGGAATAAGGCAACCGATGCTGGATTTCTAAATGCCGCATCGCCTCATTACATCGGTGCTCAACTAAATGGCTACCTTGCAACATCACCAATAAGTTTCATTTTGCGCAAGATGATTGAACATGCAACCCAAATTGGTTGGATGGTCATGCTTGGTGAATTCGCAATTGGTTTTGCCGTCATTCTCGGTATTTCACTTGAATTAGCAGCGCTTGCTGGCTTTGGAATGTCAGTAGTTCTATGGCTATCTGCAACTTGGTCAGTAAAGCCATACTTCCTCGGCAGCGACACTGTGTATGCCGTTATGTGGTTGGCACTCTTCTTTGGTGTCCGTTCAAGTTATCGTGGCGGTCGCGCCGCATCAATAATTCCAAATCTAAAAGATCGTCGCGAAGTAATTCGCCTTGGTGGCGTAGCGGTTGCAGCAATTGCCGCATCGTTAGCCGGAAATAAATTCCGTTCCAAATCGCCAACACCAGAAGCGGGTGCGGCAGTAGCAACACTTGCCGAACTTCCTATTGGTGGCACCAAAACTTTCCAAGCCGCAGACGGAACCGCCGCAGTCGTATTTAGAACTGCCGCTGGAGTATTTGCTTATTCACGTGTTTGCACACACCAAGGTTGCATCGTTAACTACGACGCTACAAACCATGTGCTTGCTTGCCCATGTCATGGTGCGCAATTCGATCCGACCAAGGATGGCGCGGTTGTAGCTGGTCCAGCACCAACACCACTTGCAAAGATCAAAGTTGCGATCAAGGGCGACAAAGTCGTACAGATTTAGCCTTCCCGAATTACTTCGGTAACGCACCTGTAACTTTTAGAGGTTAGAGTTCTTCTATGGCCCTATTTCAATTACAGATCACACTTCCAGATCGTCCAGGTTCACTTGGCGCCGTAGCTTCAGCAATCGGTTTTGCCGGTGGCGATATTCGCGCGCTAGTTGTTGTTAATAGCGAAGGTGGCCGTGGCGTTGATGACATCACCGTTGCAATTCCGGGTGATGATCCAACCGATCTCCTAAATGTATTAGGAGATATCGGTGGCGTTGAAGTTATATCAGTCGCGCCCCTGAACTAGGCAACGAGGTAAAAAAGCGCGGCGCTTTAAAGTTATTTGCCGCAAATTCCTTTGCAATCTCTTCTTTAATCTTTTCGGTATCGCTCTTTTTATTTAGCGAGATCGCGCTTCCGCCATAGCCGCCACCAATTAGACGCGAACCGAGCGAGCCAAACTTAAGTGCGGTATCAACGGCCACATCTAATTCCGGACAAGAAATTGTGTAGTTATCGCGAAGTGAAACATGACAAGCGGTTATCAATTCACCGAAAGTTTTGAAATCTTCGGCTTTCAAAGCTTTAACGCCATCTAGAACGCGACGCATCTCGGTCACGGCATGGAAGGCGCGAATGTAAGTAGTGGCATCCATCTTTGATTTCTGGGCGACAAAATCTTCCACGCTAATTTCGCGAAGTGAAGGAATTCCAAGAACTTCTACTGCTTTCTCGCACGAGGCACGACGTTCGGCATAGCCACCATCGACCAAGGCGTGGTGCACTTGGGTATCAATTACGAGTAAATCCAAATCATGTGGTGCAATATCAAACGGAATTTGTTCGGTGGCAAGATCACGGCAATCAAGCAAAAGTGCTTGGCCCTTGATCGCCATAAGTGAAACGGATTGGTCCATGATTCCGCATGGCATTCCAACATAAACATTTTCAGCCTTCTGGGTTGCAAGGGCTAATTCTGGAAGGGTTAAACCAAGATTGAAGAGGGAATTAAGTGCAACACCAACTGCGCATTCAAGTGCAGCGCTTGAAGATAACCCGGCGCCTAACGGAACCTTGCCATCGATCAAAATATCTAAACCTTCTTTAATCCCAAGGGTCCAAATAACACCGATTGGATATCTAGTCCATGGCTCACCAGTTAGCGGTTCTAAATCCGCTAACGGAACTTCATAGATAGTTTCTGATCTTTGGGTTGATGCGATTCGAATCGAATTCTTGTTGTTTCGGGCAATTGCCGCGGTAGTTACATCTTTGATAGCGAACGGAAGTACGAAGCCGTCCAAGAAATCAACGTGTTCGCCAAGTAAGTTAACGCGACCTGGTGCGACTGCGGTTACTTCTGGATCGTGACCAAAAAGCTTGGAAAATTCTTTAGTAATGCTCATGGGTTATTGGAAAGATTCCCATGCATCTTGAACCATAACTTCTAAATTACGAGTTGGCTTCCAACCTAAAACTTTTTCGGCCTTTGAAATATCCGCAATCAAAACTGCAGGATCTCCGGGACGACGATCGGTAACTTGTGCTGGAATTGCGCGACCAACTGCCTTTTCGGCGGCAGCGACAACTTCATTTACGGAATATCCGCCACCAGATCCAAGATTAATAATCGAATGTTTGCCAGTTTCGACATTCTTGAGCGCGCTGATGTGGGCTTCGATTAAATCGGTAACGTGGACATAATCGCGAATACATGTGCCATCGGCAGTAGGCCAATCGTTACCAAAAATCTTTAGGGGATTGGCATCGGTTGCACGCAAGGTATTTGGAATCAAGTGGGTCTCTGGGTTGTGATTTTCAGTCAACCAACCACTCTTTGATTTGTAAGCACCGGCAACATTGAAATAACGAAGGCTTATCGCAGCAAGGCCATAGGCAATCGCTTCAGAGGTAAGCATGTAATCAACGGCTAATTTAGAAGATCCATATGGATTGGTTGGCTTGGTTTCATCTTCTTCGGTAATTGGGGTGCGCTTTGGTTCACCATAAGTGGCGGCCGTTGATGAGAAAACAATCTTCTTGATCGACTTCTCGCGCATTGCTTCCAGCAAAATTCGGGTGCCATTCACATTGGTATTCCAATAGATCTCTGGCTTCAAGACCGATTCACCGACGAGTGATTTAGCGCCAAAGTGCATAACCGCTTCGCAACCCTCAAGTGCGGTTACGACATCTGATTTTTCAAGGAGGGAACCCTTAACAAACTTGGCACCCGGTGCAACTAATTCCGCATGGCCGGTTGAGCAATCATCTAGAACGGTTACCTCAAAGCCATTTTCAAGCAAGATTGCGGAAGCTGTTGATCCGATATAGCCAGCGCCACCGGTAACTAATACGCGCATTAGATCTTTACCTCGCGAAGTTGGGCCGCCGATTGTTCTGGCTTCATATCCATAATGAATGCACCCATAGCTGATTCTGATCCAGCTAAATACTTTAACTTGCCTGGTTGGCGACGGATACTTGTGATCTGCCAATGCAATCCAAG
>DAIOGD010000031.1:0-10327 GCA_036745395.1 Candidatus Nanopelagicaceae bacterium
CGAGTTAGTTAGTCACGACCCTGAAGGTACGGAAGACCACCGACGGCGGAGCTGGCGCTCTCGCGGAAGTGTGGAACCGCTCAGGCTGGGTATATCCGCTTTTTAGGGCGAATAGTTGAAGGGTACCCGAACATCTGTTCGAATGGCTACTTTTGCCCCAGACACGCCGAATTGGGAAAAAGGGAAATATCGAGGAGCAGTTAAAGGACAGAAGCGATTTTGATCCCGGAACCAAAATCGATGCCGGTGGTATCAAGCTCGGCATTTGGCTTATCTTTTTTGTAGAAGCGAAGAATCAATGGATAGGCCAGGGCAGCGAGCGCCGTAAGCGCAATCCCGATCCAGAACGCAATCGGCTCATCAGTGAAGGCGCCTTTCAACATCCAGAGCGTCAGCAATGTTGGTGGGGTTGTAATAGCAATAACGCCAAACCAACCAAATGGAACTTTGTATGGCCGCAACATCTTTGGATAACGCCTTCGAAGGACGATCAATGCGGCAAATTCGAGCATAAGACCGAAGAGGGTGAAAATTACATCTGCATCGATCAAAGTTTGAAAATTCATTGCCACAAAGACCCCGAAGATAAAGCAATTTAGAATGATCGCCCGAACTGGCGCCCCGGTCTTCTGATTAACCTTTGTTAGAAAACTGGGCAAGTAATTATCCGCAGACAAGACCAGCGGAAGGCGCGAGACACAAAGTAGGTAGGAGGAAAATAGGCCAATCTGGCCGAAGAGAGCGCCAAAAATCAACGCGTTCTTTAACCAGCTTCCCCCAATAATGCCACCGGCATTTGCGAAATCCCCGTTTTGCCAATTAGCAAAGTTCTTTCCATGAAGCCCAGAGGAAAGGCCGGCCAGCATTGGGAGGATGTAGCCGATAATTACAAAAGGGACATTAAATAAGAGCGCCTTGGGATAAGACTTTGTTGGGTTCTGTATCTCTCCACCGGTAGTAGAGGCAGCGTCATAACCAACATAGCTCCAGATCATCAAGCCGATTCCGGCACTTGCTGAACTCCAGATTGACTGGTGGGCCAGAGTAATTGGAGTCAGAATATGTGCCGTATGGTTTCCAAATAAATGTGGCATAGCCAAAACGACTAATGCAGCAATTGGAATTAAAACCATCGCCATCCCGAAGATCAAAAATTTACCAACCAACTTGGCACCCTTGGAGTTCAAATACGCTATTGGAATCATCATGAGAATTGCTATCAACCAGTGGAGATCGATTGAAAAGCCGCCATTCCAAAAGGAAAAAAGTACATGCTTGCCGCGTGCGGTTTGCGGAAACCAGACTGATAAATAATCGACAAAAATCACTGGGTATAGCGCGGTATCAAGCCATGATGCAAGCCAACTAAGCATTGCCTCCATATAGCCGGCAAAGTTTCCCATCGCTACCTTTACCCAGGCGTAATAACCCCCTTCAAGCGGTAGCGCCGAACCAAGTTCTGCCGCCATTAGTGACATTGGAACTGGGAGCAATAGCGGTATTAGACAGAGGAGAATTAAAGTCATTCCTGGGCCAGAAGATGACACTGCAGTCTCTAAACCATAGGCACCGCCAGAGGTGCTGAAATAAACAATTGCAATCAGGGGCGCTAGCGCAATCGTGCGCTTTAAAAGTAATTTACGTCGGAACCCGACCCCTGAGATTATTGCCAACTCCACCTCCGAAGAACCTTAAAAGAATTCCAAGCAGAAATGATAGCGAGCATTTTCGGTAACGCTAACGAAATTTCGCCGGCATATCGGGATTGTGGGCAACGATCGCCTTCCAAATATCGCCAGGTTCCTGGCCAATCTCAAGAGCCTGGTTAACCGTTACTCCCCCAAGTTCGGCATGAACGATATCGCGTGAGTAAGTATCTGGGTCAGAGAAATAGTCGGTGATTCGATTTCGAAGCTCGGTGATTCTCATTCCAACAACTCAGCCTTCTTCATCTTCTCCTCACAATTTACAAAAGTGCGCTGGCAATTTGATCGGCTTGGTGACGTGCCTCGGCAGCCGATAACGGTGCCCCAATTTGCGCTAAGAGCCAGTGCAGAATCAACCCAGAATTTTTGATTCCAAAGATTTGCTCCGTTGACTCATTAGCCAATTTCCAAAGCGGATGATCAGAGGCAGTTACAAATTTTGCAATATCTTGCGGGTCGGTCTTTCGCATCATGGCAAGGGCTTGATCATTGGAGATTTCGGTAGCTAATAGGAAGAGCGCTTCACTCGGGGCTGGAGCTACCTTAGCTAGATCTGCTAATCGCAAGATCTCTGACTCGACAAGAGAGAGCATCATCTCTTCTTTGTCAGCGAAGTGGTTATAAACGGTGGCTCGCGATACTTGTGCTTTTGCTGCAATTTCAATCATATTTGATTCATAGGAACCAACTTGGGCGACAACAATTTTTGCGCCATTAAGAATTGCGCTACGAGATCGAGAAGGGGTAGACATTTAAAAATCAAAAATAAATTTAAGCTGCGTCTTCTACAACAGTAAGTTTTGGAGCAGCGCTAGCGGTTAGTTCAAGCGCGACTTCAGTTATGACTGTCGAGAGCTGTAATTCCAAAGCAGTGCAGATGGAATTTAGAAGTTCAGATGAAGCTTCCTTTTGTCCACGTTCTACCTCTGAAAGGTAACCAAGTGAAACGCGCGCGCTCTTTGCAACATCGCGAAGGGTGCGACCTTGAGCAACGCGTTGGGCACGCAAGGTGCTACCGATATGGGTGCGTAGGAGGCTCACGTGCTAAGAATACGCGAAAAGGCCGCCAGCGCGCTCTCAATTGTTGAATTTCGAACCGTGGCGCGGTCGCCAGAAATATTTAGCGCAATTGTGAAGCAATTTTTCCGATCGGCAATCGCCACCCAAACCGTACCTGCGCTTTGGCCATAGGCCTTACCCGGTCCAGCTACACCAGTAGTTGCAATTGCATAATCTGAAGCGAATTGTTCTCTAGCGCTCTTGGCCATTTGGGTTGCTACTTCTTCTGAGACCACAGTGTGTTTAGTAATAAGCCGTTTTGCGACTTCTAGAAACTTTGTCTTGGATTTTTCAGAGTAAGTAACAAATCCGCCGAGAAATACTTCTGATGAGCCCGGTACTTCCGTAATAGCGCTTCCAAGTCCCCCACCAGTCAGCGACTCGGCAACGGCCACCGTCTTGCCCAATTTAGTTAACTGCTTTACAACTAATTCTGCCGTTGATTTGGATTTCATTTTTTTAATACTTTTTTGAAGTAATCAAAACCGGTTGTAATAGTAAGGACGATCGCTGTGGCCATTACGAGATCCCTTGGAATATGTAACCAAGTTGGGAGCGGCAATATGTAAAAACCAACACCAAAGCCCTGAAGCATCGCTTTGAGTTTGCCGCCTTTACTCGCTGGGATTACCCCGTTCTTTATAACCAGTAGACGAAGGAGCGTTACCCAAACTTCGCGAACCAAAATTAAAATTGTGACCCACCACCAGAGTTTTCCTTGGATCGAAAGACCAACCATTGCAGTTCCGATCGCCAACTTGTCAGCTACGGGATCTAGGAATGTGCCAAAACTTGTAATCTCTTTTCGAGATCTGGCTAGACGACCATCAAAGAAATCAGTTAATCCGATGGCAAAGAAGATAGTCCATGCGATTATCCGCCAAGTATTGTCATCGCCACCATTCTTAAAAAGCGCGTACGCACCAAAAGGTGTCGCGATGATTCGCAGAACAGTTAGCGCGTTAGGCAGGTTGTAGATTTTCATAGCGGCGTTGCGACTAAATCTACTCCTGATACATCAGTCACGACGGCATTAACGTATTCGCCCACGCGATATTTGGTTCGAGTTAGCAAGACCGTTGAGCCATCCACTTCTGGACCTTGGTGCTCTGAACGTCCCTCTTGGTTTTCGGCATCTTCAATCAAGACTCGAACTTGTTGACCTATGCGCTCTTGGGCCCGCTCTGAGATGAACTGATCGACCAAAGTTGAAAGTTGTTCTACTCGTGAATTTATTACATCTTGATCAACCTTATCCGGCAAGGTCAGCGCTTCGGTTTTATCTTCATCAGAATAACCAAAGACACCAATCGCATCTAAGCGAGCCTTCGATAAGAAATTAATTAACGCTTCGTACTCTTCCTGGGTCTCCCCTGGAAAGCCGACAATCACATTTGATCGAATTCCGGCTTCGGGTGCGATTGCGCGAATCTGTGTCAGTAAATGCAGGAAGGATTCGGTATCACCAAAACGACGCATTCTTCGAAGCAAAGTGCCGCTTGCGTGTTGGAAGGAAAGATCAAAGTATGGAACAACTTTTGGCGTAGATGTAATGGCCTGAATGAGTGAAGGACGCATCTCTGCTGGTTGCAGGTATGAAAGACGAATTCGCTCCACGCCTTCGATCCGAGCGAGCTCTGGCAACATATTTTCTAGAACCTGCATATCCCGAAAATCTTTACCGTAGGAAGTTGTATTTTCGCTAACTAGAAATAGCTCCGATACGCCTTGTTCGGCAAGCCATTTTGCTTCCTCGATAATTTCAGTAGGACGCCTTGAAATAAAGGATCCTCTAAACATCGGGATGGCGCAGAAGGAACAGCGGCGATCGCATCCGGAGGCAATTTTTAGCGGTGCGATTGGCGCCTTTACCAACAATTTACGCGGTGTCGATTCACTCTTCAAAAGTGATTGGCGATCTGCTGGCGCGATAGGCAAAAGGGTTCGACGATCTTTTGGTGCCCGGGCTTGAATTGAGCCGCCATTAATTATTGTGGAAAGACGGCTTGAAATATCTTGGTAATCATCAAAACCCAAAATTGCATCGGCCTCTGGCAAGGCTTCGGCCAATTCATTTCCATACCGTTCGGCCATACAACCGACCGCAACAACAGCTTGGGTGACGCCATTTGTTTTAAGGGAATGGGCTTCTAAAAGCGCATCTACCGAATCTTTCTTAGCGCTTTCAATAAAACCGCAAGTATTGATTACAGCAACTTGTGCCTCTGCGGGATCATCGACCAACTTCCAACCGTCGGCTGCTAATCGGCCGGCTAATTCTTCAGAATCAACTTCGTTTCTGGCACATCCCAAAGTGACAAGGGCAACCGTGCGAAGTTCAGAACTCATTGGTAAAGGTTACTCGGCAATGCGAATAAAACCCGTTGAAATTAACCTTGGGTTGACCCATTCTGATCAAATGAAAGGTGAACCACTTCACCGACGGCACCCGAAATTCCAAGTTCTTTGCCATTTACATTAAGTGAAACCGCGCCAGCATTTCCAATTACAACTTGAAGTTGGGTCGAATCGGTGAAGGTCTTGCTCTCACCTGTTGAAATTGAGCCACTAAAAACTTGGGCGCCAGAACTATCTTGAATTCCAACCCAAGACTTTCCTGATGCTCCGGTTAAAACCACTGTTACTGCAGAACTCTTGGTTGCAACGGTATTAGCGGCCTCAGAATTACTTTGGCCATTTTTTGACGCGGTGGCTCCAGCTGACGGTGCTGGAGTCGCGGCCTTATTTGATGAGAAAAATGAAGAGACTGTTGGAATGGCAATCAGGAGCACTAATACTGCCGCAGCTCCAGAAGCCAGAGTCTTGTAGGAAATCTTTGTACGTTCGAATTTTGGTGCAGTTACATTATTTTCAGTAAGTAGATCGATCATTGGACGATCAAATTCACCGGTTGCATTAGCAAAATCTTCGATTAAAGCATCTGAATCTAAATTGAAAAGCTTCGCAATTGTGCGGATATGTCCACGCGCATAGGCGTAGCCGCCGCAAGTTTCAAAGTTATCTGATTCCAAATCTGAGATAAGGGTTTCGCGAATTCGAGTTATTTCGCTTACCTGAGCAATGGTGTAACCAGCGTTCTTGCGCGCATCACGCAACTTAGAACCGAGAGTTAAATTATCTAAACTCATTTGCTGGAGTTACTACCTATTCGTTTACTTATCGCAGTCGCCTTTCGGCGGCGCCCGATGGGGATACCGAGGGGTAAATGGTAAAACGCCAAGGGTCACCTGAACAAATCCAGGAGATGAACTAACCCTGAACCCTGACCCCCAGAAGGTGGGCTACACGCTGAATTACAAGAATTATTCGGCGCCCTCAAGTTGGGCCAGTACTTCAGGCAGTTGCTCGGCGGTGATTAGTACCGCGCGGGCTTTAGAACCTTCGGAAGGTCCAACGATTCCACGGTTCTCCATAAGATCCATTAAGCGACCAGCCTTTGCAAAACCGACTCGGAGTTTACGTTGCAACATAGAAGTTGAACCAAATTGTGTTTGCACAACAAGTTGAACAGCTTGCAACAAAATATCTAAGTCATCACCAATTTCATTTTCAATTGTTGCGGGCTTTGGTGGTGCAACAATATCTTGGCGGTAAACGGGTTGTAGTTGCGACTTAACATGGTTAACAATTGCTTCGGTTTCGCGTTCTGAAACATATGCTCCTTGGATACGCATCGCTTTACTTGCACCCATTGGAAGGAATAAGCCATCGCCTTGGCCAACTAGTTTTTCAGCACCTGGCGTATCCAAAATAACTCTGGAATCTGCAAGCGAGGAAGTTGCGAAGGAAAGTCGTGATGGCACATTTGCCTTAATTAATCCAGTAACGATATCTACGCTTGGGCGTTGGGTTGCGATAACCAAGTGAATACCAGCGGCACGCGCAAGTTGGGTAATACGAACAATGCTCTCTTCAACCTCTTTTGCTGCAACCATCATCAAATCTGCTAGTTCATCGATGATTACAAGCAGGTATGGGTATGGCTCTAGTTGCCGATCACTACCTGCTGGCAAGGTGACTTTTCCGGCTCGGACTGCTTTGTTGAAGTCATCAATGTGCCGAAATCCAAAGGCTGAGAGATCGTCATAGCGCATATCCATTTCGCGTACTACCCAAGCAAGTACATCGGCTGCTTTCTTGGGATTAGTAATGATTGGCGCAATTAAATGAGGAATACCTTCATAGCTTGTGAGTTCTACACGCTTTGGATCGATCATCACCAAGCGGACATCATCTGGGGTGGCGCGCATCAAAATCGATACAACTAGTGAGTTGATCATTGAGGATTTACCGGCGCCGGTTGCGCCAGCAACAAGCAAGTGCGGCATCTTGGCTAGGTTTGCGCAAATAAAATTGCCTTCTACATCTTTGCCGAGTGCGATAACCATTGGATGTGGATCATTTCCCGCAACACTAGAACGTAGCACATCCCCCAGGGCAACGATCTCGCGATCGGTATTTGGAATCTCAATACCGACAGCAGATTTACCTGGAATTGGCGAAAGAATTCTTACATCACCGCTCGCTACGGCATATGAAATATTTTTGGTTAAGGCGGTAATGGCCTCAACCTTTACTCCGCCACCAAGTTCAACTTCATAGCGAGTAACGGTCGGTCCGCGCATAAAACCAGTTACTCGGCAATCAACATCAAATTGTTCAAAGACTTGGGTTAGTGCGGCAACAACAGTGTCATTGGCCTTAGATTTCGCCTTTGATGCCGGCCCCGCGCGAAGCAAGTCCATGGACGGTAATTCATATTTATTATCTCCGGTCAAAAGCATCTGTTGTGCCCGCTTTGGTGCTTCGCTCTTTGTTGCTACAGGAGTTGAAACTTGTGGTTCCCGCGGAATTTCAACCGTGAACTCTTCATCGAAACTCTCTTCGTCCAGTTCTTCTTCACCTTCTTCATCATGGTTAAAAGCTTGGACCAGTGGCGTTTCAAATGGCGGGGTGTCAGAAATTTCAAACTCATCAGCTTCGGCGCGCGCCGCCCTGGCATCTTGGACCTTCGAACTTCCCCAATGAAGTAGCGATTTTATCCGTGAAAATACTTGTGAAACTGGGGTCGCTGTAACAACTAGTAATCCAAAGAAGAAGAAGATAAGAAGAATTGGAATCGCCAAGATATTTGTCACTAGAGCGACCAATGGGGTTGAAACTCCATACCCAATCCAGCCACCACCATGACGGATTGCAGTCTGGCCGGTTCCGGTAGAACCATTAAAGATGTGAAGTAAGCCGGTAACGCTTAAGAGCAGAACGATTGTGCCGACCGTAATTCTTCCGGTAGCGCGGCCCTCTTCAGGCGTGCGAAATAATCGAAAGGCAAAGTAAATAAAGATGACCGGCGCAGCAAAGCCAAGTCGTCCAGCTATTCCGTAGCCCGCGGCATAAATTGCCCGACCCACAATATTATTTAAATTAAACCAAACACCAGCTGCTGAAACTAAGCCGAGAATGAATATAAGGAAGGCAAAGCCATCTCTTTGGTGAACCGGGTCTAACTCTTTAGCTCCTCGGAAAACGAAACGAACCGAACTTCCAATCGCCTTTGCAAATAAGCGCCAAATTGCTAGGAGGCCAGCAAGAACTCCACCAACAAATGAATTTGAGGATTTACGAGTGCTCTTGCGAGATTTCTTTGCCACCATGATAGATAACCTTAAAGAATTACTTCAGTGTTACAGGGCAGGCGCGCCGTTATACCTCGATAACGACTGGAACAATCATTGGCTTTCTACGGTGCTTATCCCCCACCCAACTGCCAACTGTTTTACGAACAACTTGTTGTAATTGATGAGTTCCATTGATCCCACCGCTAACTGCATGTGCCAAAGCTTTTTCAATCATGCCCTTTACTTCTTTAAATAGATCGGCATCTTCGGTAAAACCGCGAGCATGGATATCTGGACCAGCAATAATCTTGCCGGTTTGGGATTCAATGACAACAACAACTGAGATAAATCCTTCTTCGCCAAGAATTCGACGATCCTTTAGCGAGCTCTCCGTAATTTCGCCGATGCTTTGGCCATCAACATAAACAAAACCAACTGGAATTGCACCGGCTACATCTACGTACCCATCGGTCAGGTCAACGACAATTCCATTTTCCACAACCAAAGTTTTTGTGCGCGGGACGCCAGTCTTTATTGCAAGTTCGGCATTAGCTCGAAGGTGACGCCATTCCCCGTGAATCGGCATGACATTCTTTGGCTTAACTATGTTGTAGCAATAGAGAAGTTCTCCGGCTGCCGCGTGACCCGAAACGTGAACCATGGCATTTCCTTTATGAACAACATTTGCGCCAAAGCGAGTTAACTCGTTGATTACGCGAAAGACCGGGTTTTCATTGCCTGGGATAAGTGAAGAGGCAAGAATTACAGTATCGCCCTTACCAACTTGAATTTCATGATCACCATTTGCCATTCGCGATAGCGCTGCAAGTGGTTCCCCTTGCGAACCAGTACAGATCATCACAACTTTGTCGCCGTAGTTCTTCAGATCCTTAACTTCAACGATCAATCCTGCTGGGACTTTCAGATAACCAAGATCTTCTGCTAATTTCATATTTCTAACCATGCTGCGACCAACTAAAACAACTTTTCGGCCATGACTTTCGGCAACATCAATAACTTGTTGCACCCGGTGAACGTGAGATGCGAAAGAGGCAACAATTACACGACGTTCGGTCTGGCGAATTACTCGATCTAATACTGGGCTGATATCGCGTTCAGCAGTTGTAAATCCAGGTACATCGGCATTGGTTGAATCAACCATAAAGAGGTCAACACCCTCTTCGCCCAACTTAGCAAAGGTTGCAAGATCGGTAATTCGACCATCAAGTGGAAGTTGATCCATTTTGAAATCGCCAGTCGCAAGTACCAACCCCGCGGGTGTGCGAATTGCGACCGCAAGCGCATCTGGGATTGAGTGATTTACTGCAACAAATTCCAAATCAAAAGAACCAAACTTTTGACGCATTCCTGCTTTAACTTCAACCTGTGGCGCAGTAATACGGCGTTCCTTCAACTTTGCTTCGGTGAAGGCCAAAGTTAGTTTTGATCCCACAATTGGAATATCACTTCGTTCACGTAGCAAATAAGGAACCGCACCTATGTGATCCTCGTGGCCGTGCGTAAGCACAACCGCCACAACATCATCCAACCTTTCGCGGATGTAGGTGAAATCGGGCAGGATTAAATCGATACCTGGTTGGCTCTCCTCTGGAAATAGAACTCCGCAGTCAACAATTAATAATTTGCCTTCATATTCAAAGACCGTCATATTTCGACCGATCTCACCGAGACCACCGAGGGCGACAATGCGCAGCGTCTTAGCTGCTAATTTTGCAGGATAAGGTAATTCTGGATGCGGATGATTCATTATTTAATATTTACTCCACCTGCGCGAAGATCCTCCCGCAATTGCGCAATCTGCGCATCGGTGGCATCGACAAGTGGCAATCTAGTAATTCCTCCAGGTAGGCCCAACATATTTAGGGCGGCCTTAGTTAATATCGCACCTTGCGTGCGGAATGT
>DAIOGD010000032.1:0-9547 GCA_036745395.1 Candidatus Nanopelagicaceae bacterium
TTTCCTCGAATGGTTGACTACGTCGTACCAGATGGGGTTCGAATTGCCGATGCCGATCGAGTTAGATTAGGCGCGCATCTTGCTTCAGGAACCACGGTTATGCATGAAGGGTTTGTTAACTTCAATGCCGGAACTCTAGGTAAGTCGATGGTTGAAGGTCGCATTAGTGCCGGTGTTGTTGTTGGAGACGGCAGCGACATTGGTGGCGGGGCATCAATCATGGGAACTTTAAGTGGTGGTGGCAAGGAAGTAATTTCAATTGGCGAACGTTCACTTCTTGGCGCAAATGCTGGTGTGGGAATCTCGCTTGGAAATGATTGCGTTGTTGAATCGGGAACTTACATAACTGCAGGTTCGAAAGTTGCCCTTCCAGATGGCACTACCGTTAAGGCGCGCGAACTTTCCGGAACCAATAACTTACTATTCCGTCGAAATTCACAGACTGGTGCCCTTGAAGCGTTACCTAAGACTGGAACTTGGGGCGGATTAAATTCAGTTCTGCACGCAAATTAATTAGTTGTAGAAGTATCAGGAACTTGAACTGCGCTTGGAATATTAAACCAAGAAGAAGGTAACTTAACCGCAACTTTAAATGCGCTAACAGACAAGCTCTTTCGAATTCCAGTTGTGGAATAGCCGGTAATAGTTAAAACACTTCCGGTCGCGGTTCGCTTGCCAATTACATATTTATAGATATCTGGCAAGCCAAATGCTTGCGCCATTGTGGCCTGATCTACTACGCGCTTCCATTTAAAATATTTTGGATTTAGTTTTTGATCCAAACTCCATGGATCTGGAACGCTGGAGAGATAAGGAATATCAGTCCCCCAAACATCTATAGCTCTTTGAGTAATTCCCCCGCTAGAAGAGAAGAAATAAACGCTAATCGGCTGACCTTGAAAAGTTATGGCCAGACCCTGATCCAATCCCACGTCGGTTGAAGTTACGGCAGACTTCCAAATCGATCCATATTTAGGTTCAACTTCTTTTAAGTACCCCAAAAAATTTTGATCGTACTTTGTATTGAAAACATGGCAATCGCAATCCTTGCGAATCGATCCCATCCGACTTAGCGCGTATGTGCGCGAAGCGATGATCTGACTTTCCAACGCAGCTTCTGGCCAAGATGAAGGTACTTCGCTAATTCCCCATAGATACTCATCATGCAAATTAATGCTATTTGTTACTTCGATTCGATAACCAATTCCCTTTACAGATACCGCACGCAGTGAGATAAAACCATGATTTAACTTAACGGTATTTCCTTCAAACCTCTCCATTACATATTCGGTCCCGGTACCCCATGCCAAGTTCCACATTGCAGAAGTACCTAATTGATTTATTGTGCCACTTACCCCTTTTGCTGACGCGTTAATGGTTTTGCCTGAAATCTGAAAGCTAACTACCGAAGAAGTATCGATGGCTGTTGTAGTCAGTGAATCCGAGGATATTTGAAAGGATCCGTTTGGCGATTGGATAAAAGAGACCGAATTAAGTTGGTGCCCAATATTTACACGTATCGTTTGACTGTCATTCACGGGAACCACGTCGGCACCAGGAAAGTAGTACTTCAAAATATCTGTTGCACTTTTACCTTCAAGGGCTTGGCCTTTTGCGCCAATTTGGCTTAGCCCCACGCCATGTCCATAGCCAGAGCCGGTAAAAGTAAAAGATTGCGGGACATTTACTGCACTAGCTACCGGTGAATTTAGGGAAAGAAACGAGATTATTGTTGCAATTAGAACAAAGAACTTTTTCATTCTTCTTCAGCTATTAATCCTTTGGGTGACAGGATAAATCCGGTTCCCCAAACCAAATGCATCGTTATTAAAACCGAAGGCAAGATTAACTTTTCAGCCAAACTCTTGCCAATTAACAGGGATGCGACCACTATTAAAAGTAAGTAACCGATGTCTACGGCAAAAAATAGCGGCGTCAAAGTTAAGGCACCTAAAGTTGAGAGAATCAGCACGGTGACCATAAGGGGTGGCGCTAAATATCTGAAATTTACAGTTCCTTCGTGTTGCCTGGTTACGGCTCGGCGCCAAGTGCCATATTGAAAATATTGTTTGGCCAGGGTTCTGATACTTGACCTAGGTCGATATGAAACAACTAACTTTGGATCAAACCAGACAATGCCGCCCTGTTCGCGTAAGCGATAGTTCAATTCCCAATCTTGGGCGCGAGTAAATCTCTCGTCGTAGCCACCAGCATCAACAAGAGCGCTTTTTAGAAATGTCCCCAGATAAACCGTGTCTGATGGACCAGCTAAACCTCCGATGTGAAAGCGCGAAGAGCCTACGCCAATTCTTGATCTCATTGCAGTTGCGACAGCTTTTTCGAATTTACTTTTCCCAACTGCTGCCATTATCCCGCCAACATTTACCGCTTTGGTAGCCAAGAGAATTTGCACTGCATCTTTCAAATAAGTATCTGAAATTTCAGCATGACCGTCGATCCGAGAAATTATCGGATACTTCGATTTTGCGATTGCAAGGTTCAAACCATTTGCCGTTCGACCTGTTGGGTTTTCTACCAAAATAACTCTGGGATCTTTTTTGGCCAAAGAGTTTGCAATCTCATTAGTGCGATCCTTAGAGGGCCCCAAAGCAAGAATTACTTCGAACTGGCTTGGGTAATCTTGCTGCAAGATCGCGCCGATGCTTTCGGCTAGGTCGCGCTCTTCGTTCAGGATCGGCAAAATGACCGAGACTCCTGGCAACACCTCATTATTAAGGCTCATAACTGCCCACGCTACCGCGAACCCACACTAGTATCTGGTCAATGACGCTTAAAGTTTCCGTAATAGGTACTGGATATCTAGGTGCAACGCATGCAGCCTGCATCGCCTCCCTGGGATTCCAGGTTATCGGCGTCGATGTCGATCCTTCCAAGATTGAACTCCTTGCAAAGGGAAAGGTTCCTTTTTACGAACCAGATTTAGAAGATTTATTAGCAGCCGAAATAAAGGCCGGGCGACTTTCATTCTCTTCCGATTTCAATTCGATTGCCGATGCCGATATTCATTTCATCTGTGTTGGAACACCGCAATCCGCAAATAGCCTGGCAGCCGATATGCGATTTGTTGATGCCGCACTTGATGCGATCGCGCCATTAGCTAAACCAGGGTCGCTAGTAGTTGGTAAATCAACTGTTCCTGTTGGAACCGCTGCTCGTCTGCGTGAGCGCTTGCTTAAAGTAAATCCAAAAGTTGATCTCGCTTGGAATCCAGAGTTTTTGCGTGAAGGATTTGCCGTTGAAGATACCCTTCGGCCAAATCGCTTAGTAGTCGGTGTAACAAACGATGCTGCCGAAGCAAAGTTAAAAGAACTCTACAAAGCCAATTTAGATTCTGGTACTCCATGGATTCGCGCTGATCTGCCAACAGCCGAGTTAGTGAAAGTTGCTGCTAACTCTTTCCTAGCGACAAAAATTTCCTTCATCAACGCAATGGCTGAAATCTGCGAGGCAGCTGGTGGCGATGTGACGGTTCTAGCTCAAGCTATTGGCTATGACCCACGCATTGGTAATCGTTTCCTTCAGGCTGGAATTGGCTTTGGTGGCGGTTGCCTGCCAAAAGATATTCGAGCATTTATGGCCCGTGCCGGGGAACTTGGTGCCGAGCAAGCTCTTGAATTCTTACGTGAAATTGATTCCATTAACCTGCGAGCTCGTGCGCGCGTAATTGAATTAGTGAGAAAAGATTTATCCGAAGATTTACGCGGAAAGAAGATTGCGGTTTTAGGCGCAGCCTTTAAACCTGATAGCGATGATGTGCGCGATTCCCCAGCTCTTGATATTTCGGCACAAATTCAAGCTGCAGGTGCAAAGGTTGTAGTTCACGATCCAAAGGCTATTGAAAATGCCCAAAAGCGCTTCCCTGCACTTTCATTCAATGAAAGTATCGAAGGAACGCTGCAAGGTGCGGATTTGGTTCTACATCTAACCGAGTGGAAGATTTATCGCGAGATAGATCCAAGTAAAGTTAAAGCTCTGGTTAAAAACGCAACAATGATCGATGGTCGCAATGCCTTAGATCGCGACAAGTGGATTGCCGCCGGATGGAAATTTAGAGCTTTAGGTAGAGCAGATAAGAATTAAAAGCCGGCGCGCGTATTGCGCTTGCTATTTAAGTTAGCGCCTTTTTCTAGAGATTCTTCCCGTGCCTTTGCCATCAATCCTGAAACCTTCTCAGAAATTTGTGAATCACCCACGCCCAAAATTCGCGCAGCAAGTAAGCCGGCATTCTTAGCATTTCCAATACCAACTGTCGCAACGGGAATCCCGGCCGGCATTTGAACGATGGAAAGAAGCGAATCCATTCCATCTAAATGCTTAAGTGGAACGGGAACGCCTATGACTGGAAGTGTTGTTGCAGCTGCGATCATTCCTGGAAGATGTGCGGCACCACCTGCTCCAGCAATAACAACTTTAAAGCCATTCTCTTTTGCGCCCTTTGCAAATGCCAACATCTCTTCTGGAGTTCGATGAGCGCTAACAACATTAACTTCATATTCAATTCCAACGCTATCTAATGCGGTTGCTGCTTCTTGCATTACTGGCCAATCGGAATCTGATCCCATAACAATTGCTACTTGCTTACTCATCGATAGCTCCGTTCATGTAGTCAATTGCATGTTCAATCTCAGATTGCAATTCTAGAAGGTTTTCTCCGCAGAGAGTTACATGGCCAATTTTGCGCCCAGGGCGGACTTCCTTGCCGTACTGGTGAAACTTCAACCCTGGAGTTCGAGCCATCAAATGAAGGTATGGGCGATACATATCGCTTTTCTCCCCACCCAAAACATTTCCCATAACCGCAAATTTATTTGTAAGAGTTGTGGCCCCAAGTGGTAAATCCAAAATTGCGCGCAGGTGTTGTTCGAATTGACTTGTGATCGAACCTTCGATTGACCAATGCCCCGAATTATGTGGGCGAAGAGCTAATTCATTTATATAAAATTTATCGCCCTCGATAAACATTTCTACTGCCAATACTCCGACCAAATCGATAGCTTGCGCAATCTTTAAAGCCGCCGATGCAACTTCCTTTGCCAGATTTTCTTTGAGTTTTGGTGCTGGAGTAATTGTCATGGTGCAAATTCCATCACTCTGAATAGTTGCGGTTGGTGGCCATGCTGCTGCTTGATTGTGTGGCGACCGGGCAACCATTACCGATATTTCAAAGTCGAAATTAATTTTCTCTTCAAGAAGGAGTACGCCGGTATTTTTATATAGATCGGCTAATTCGTTTGCAGAATTAACTACCCAAACACCTCGCCCGTCGTAGCCACCAGAAGGGCTCTTAGCAATTAATGGAAATTTGATCTCAACGGCGCCGCCTTCGTAGTGCGACCACTTTGGATTTGGCAACCCAATCTCTTCAATCTTCTTTCGCATTGCCAACTTATCTTGGGAGTAAGTGAATGAATTCGATTTGGGGTAAACCCTTACTCCGGCTTGCTCAAGCGCCACCACAACTCTTTCTGGCACCAATTCGTGTTCGAAGGTAATTACATCGCAACCCTTTGCGAAGGCAAGAACATCGGCAGCACTGGTGTAATCACCAATCACGTATTTGGCTACCTGGGCCGCAGAGTCATTTTCATCGCTTGCAAAAACTTTAAAATCAATTCCCAAATCATTTGCTGGAATTGCCATCATTCGAGCCAATTGACCGGCTCCGATAACACCAACTCTTGGGAAGCTCACTATTGAAGTTTACTCGTGAGATGCACCAGGTCGCCAACCGTAATTTCCAGACCAGATCTCAATATCAAGGCACCACTTTCCGCAACCTCGTCGGCAACATCTTCTACAACCTCACCGGTTGGAAGCTCGGCTGAAATTTCAAGTCCAATGGTCTGGCAAATCTTTCGATATTCGCGCAGATCTTTATCGCCGTTAATATTCAAATCCAACTCACTCAAAATCTCAGCAAGAAGTTCATTTCGATTTAAGTTTTGGCCAGTTGCCAAGGCGATGGAAGTCGCATGCGAAACTGGAAGTTCTTCCAAACTTGTAGTCACATTTATCCCAATACCAATTAGGACTCCCCGGTCCAAAGTTTCACAGAGCAACCCAGCTACTTTTTTATTGTTAAATAAAATGTCATTTGGCCATTTACATTTAAAGCTATTTGAATTCGTTAATTTATTAATTGCATTTGCTACCGACAAACCAGCAAGAAGCGGAATTTTTCCAAAGTTTGTTAGTTGGATTTCAGGTTCCATGTAACATGAAAAAAGAAGCGCTGAATATTTCTTTGCTTCAAATGTGCGATCTAATCTTCCACGCCCAGCACTTTGATACTCAGCAGTAATCACATCACCTGCGGTTGGCTTACTTTCTCGAATAAGAGTTTGCGTTGATGGAGTTTCCTCGATCACAGATACCCGCCAGTAGCCACCTTTCAGTGCGCCCACTACCGCTTGCGCACTAAGTACTTCTGGATTCATTCTTATTCTCAATTCATTTAACGACTGATAACTAGTACCGTATGACCGTGACCGATGATATTCGCACAACCGCCGGAAAGATCGCTGATCTACATAAGCGCCGCCTGGAAGCTGAATCAAGCCCAGCTGCTGCGATTGAGAAGCGCCACAATCAAGGAAAATTGACTGCACGTGAACGCATTATGCGTTTAGTCGATGCTGGTTCTTTCGTGGAACTCGATTCTTTAATTCATGAAGGAGTTGTTACTGGGCACGCGACTGTCGATGGCCGTGCAATAGCTATCTACTCTCAAGATTTCTTGATCTATGGCGGCTCACTCGGCGAAGTAGTCGGCGACAAGATCGTCAAGGTTATGGAATTTGCTTTGAAAGCCGGAATCCCAATTGTTGGAATCAATGATTCAGGCGGCGCAAGAATTCAAGAAGGCGTTGCTTCGCTAAGTCGTTACGGCGAAATTTTCAAGCGAAATGTAAAAGCATCTGGCGTAATCCCACAGATCTCACTAATCATGGGACCAACTGCTGGTGGCGCTGTTTATTCGCCTGCAATCACAGATTTCATTGTCATGGTCAATGAAACCTCGCAAATGTTTATTACCGGTCCAGATGTAATCAAAGCTGTAACCGGTGAAGAAGTTGGCATGGAGGATCTTGGTGGCGGTCTAACCCACAACACAAAGACCGGTAATTCGCACTACTTAGCTGATAGCGAAGATGACGCCATCGATTTCGTAAAGGCACTCCTCTCCTATCTGCCAAGCAACAACATGGACGAGACACCAGTCCTGCCTGCGACCGAGAGTGATGATGTTGCTCCGTCGGATCGTGCTTTAGATTCGCTGATCCCGGATAATCCAAATAAACCTTATGACATGAAGGTTTTCATCGAGGCAATCCTCGATGAATCAGATTTCCTCGAAGTTCATACCTTATTTGCACCAAACATCATCGTTGGATTTGGTCGCATCGAAGGACATTCGGTTGGAATTGTCGCAAATCAACCACAACAATTTGCTGGAACCTTGGATATCAACGCTAGCGAAAAAGCCGCTCGCTTTGTTCGAACCTGTGATGCCTTTGGTATTCCAGTCATCACTTTGGTTGATGTTCCTGGCTTCTTGCCCGGAACCGAACAAGAATGGAACGGAATTATTCGCCGTGGCGCGAAGTTGCTTTATGCCTATGGTGAAGCGACAGTTCCACTAATCACAATCATTACTCGCAAAGCTTTTGGTGGCGCATACATTGTTATGGGCTCAAAACACCTTGGCGCCGATGTAAACCTTGCTTGGCCTTCAGCCCAAATTGCAGTTATGGGCGCACAAGGCGCAGTTAATATTCTTCATCGTAAAGAGTTGGCCGATGCCAAGGATGTCGAAGCTAAGCGCAAGGAATTAATCGATACCTACGAAGACACCCTATTAAATCCATATATCGCTGCAGATCGCGGATTTATTGATGCCGTAATTGCACCACAAGAAACTCGCCATGAAATTACCAAGGCGCTACGCGCACTTAGAAATAAGCGTGTTGCACTTCCTCCTCGTAAGCATGGAAATATTCCACTTTAATGTCACCACAAAATAAGCGCTTTACAATCACAAGTGGAACTCCGACTCCTGAAGAGTTGGCTGCACTTGAGAAGGCGCTACCCACTCCAGTCGTTAAGAAGGTTGAGACAGCAAGCCTCTGGCGCAAATCTCAGATTCGCCAACCGCTCCCAAGAAAATGGGGGCAAACTTTCTAATGTCATTAACTGGAGCAAGTCAGAAGCGAATCGTTTTAGCTTCAGCATCACCTGCTAGAAAGCGCCTCTTACTTTCAAGTGGCATCGATCCACAAATAATCGTGAGCGGCGTAGATGAAGAAGATCCTAAAATCACGGCGCTTTCGCCTTCGGAGATGGTTGTTGCCTTAGCGATAATGAAAGCGCACGCCGTTAAAGATCAAGTGGGCCCCGGAGCGCTAATTATTGGATGCGATTCAACTTTTGAATTTCAAGGAAAGTCCCTAGGTAAACCACTCACCCCTGAGGTGGCAATCGCTCGCAGCAAAGAATTGCGCGGCAATTTTGGCTTACTTCACACTGGACATTGCATTATTGACACGGATCAAGGTATCGAAATTTCAGATATCTCTACTTCCAAGGTTTATTTTGCAAGTATGAGTGATTCTGAAATTGAATCCTATGTTGCAACCGGGGAGCCATTAAATGTTGCTGGAGGTTTCACACTTGATGGTTTAAGTGCGCCGTTTATTTCGCGAATTGAGGGCGATCCAACGTCAATTATTGGTTTATCACTCCCCTTACTTCGTCGGGCCGTTAACTCCCTTGGCCTCAATTGGTTTGATATTGCGAATAATTTGGTGACTGCATGAAAGCCGTCTTGATCGCCAACCGTGGCGAAATTGCAGTTCGTGTGGCTCGTGCGGCACGCGACCATGGAATTAAATCAATTGCCATCTACTCGGATGAGGATCGCAATTCACTTCACGTTGCAATGGCCGATGAGGCTTATGCGTTAAATGGACTTTCAGCTGCCGAAACCTACTTAGACCAAAATAAGATTATTGAGATTGCCAAGAAATCGGGGGCTGATGCAGTTCACCCTGGTTATGGATTCCTATCTGAGAATGCAGATTTTGCGGATCGCGTAATTGCCGCAGGTCTGATTTGGATTGGACCACCACCAGCAGCAATCAGATCTTTAGGTGACAAAGTTTCTGCACGAAAAATCGCCGCAACCGTGGGCGCTCCCCTTGTGGCAGGAACAATTGATCCAGTTGATACACCTGAAGAAATTATTGCTTTCGCAAAAGAACATGGTTTACCCGTTGCCATTAAAGCAGCCCATGGTGGTGGCGGTCGTGGACTAAAGGTCGCCCGCACAATTGAAGAAATTCCAGATCTCTTTGCTTCCGCCGTGCGCGAAGCTATAACAGGTTTTGGTCGTGGCGAATGTTTCGTTGAACGCTACCTTGATAAGCCACGCCACGTCGAAACCCAAGTTTTAATTGATTCACACGGCAATGCGGTGGTTGTTAGTACCCGCGACTGCTCACTACAACGACGTCACCAAAAATTGGTA
>DAIOGD010000033.1:0-9351 GCA_036745395.1 Candidatus Nanopelagicaceae bacterium
CTATGGGCATGGCACGCATAATGACTTTGTTGTGACCTTTGACCCCGATAACAAGAATGAATTACAGGCCGAACAAATTGCCCGAATCTGCAATCGAAAAACTGGAATTGGTGCTGACGGTTCAATTCGAATAATTAAGCAAGATGGCAAATGGTTTATGGATTATCGAAATGCCGATGGCTCGCTGGCCGAAATGTGTGGCAATGGAATTCGAGTAATGGCTAGATATCTAGTTGAACGCGGACATCAACCTGCGGGAATTTTTCCAATCAACACCCGCGCCGGAATGAAATACCTTGCGGTCCCAGAGAAAGACGATATCTCGGTGAACATGGGGAAAGTCGAAGCGCTTTATGGCGAGATTGAAGTGAGCGCCAATGGAAAAAGCTGGACCGGATACAACATAAATGTTGGAAACCCACATGCAGTTGTATTCGTAGATGATGTTGCCGATGCGGGCGATTTGTTGACGGCGCCTAGCGTTTCACCAGAGGATGAATATCCAGATGGCGTAAATGTTGAATTCGTGCAAAAACTTTCAAATGGCGAATTAGCAATGCGGGTTCATGAGCGTGGAGTTGGAGAAACTAAATCTTGCGGCACCGGAACTTGCGCGGTTGCTCTGGCCGCGACTTTGGAAAGCAAAGGCCAACTGCCAGCAAAATGGATAATTAATCCGTCTGGCGGGCGTTTAGTTGTAGATATCGATGGCCATAGCAATGCAACACTTATAGGACCTGCTGTTCTTATCGAAGATTATGATTTGAGTAAATATTTGTGAGTGACCCAAGAGATCCACAAGATAGGTTTGAACAGATCGATATCGATCAATTAATTGCCGAATCTTCTAGAGCAGCAGCCGAGTTTGATGCCGCAGAAGTTCACCAAGAAAACTGGGAAGCCAACCAAGCTGATTTAAAAGATCGCCAAGCACTTCGAAGAGTTGCGGGGCTCTCTACCGAACTTGAAGATATCTCTGATGCTGAATACCGCCAACTTCGCCTTGAGAAAGTTGTTCTAGTTGGAGTTTGGACTGAAGGAACTTCACAAGATGCCGAGAACTCATTAAAGGAGTTGGCAGCGCTAGCAGAGACCGCTGGTTCACAAGTAATGGATGGCTTGATTCAAAGACGCGACAAGGCCGACCCAGCAACCTTCATCGGATCTGGAAAAGTTTTGGAACTTAGACAAGCCGTTATCAATACTGGCGCCGATACCGTTGTCTGCGATGGTGAATTATCACCAGCGCAACTGAGAAATTTGGAACAGAAAGCAAAAGTTAAAGTAATCGATCGAACCGCTTTGATTCTCGACATTTTTGCGCAACATGCAAAGAGTCGCGAAGGTAAAGCTCAGGTCGAATTGGCGCAGATGACCTACCTGCTTCCACGTCTTCGCGGTTGGGGTGATTCACTTTCACGTCAGGCCGGCGGTATTGGTGGTCGCGGCCCTGGTGAAACCAAGATCGAAACCGATCGCCGTCGTATCAATGACAAGATGGCGAAGTTGCGCCGTGAAATTAAAGAGATGAAAGTATCGCGCGATACCAAGCGTCAGGAAAGACGGAAAAACAATATTCCTTCGGTATCAATTGCCGGTTACACCAATGCTGGTAAATCCTCATTAATGAACCGTTTAACTGGGGCAGGCGTGCTTGTTGAAAACGCACTCTTCGCCACCTTGGATCCGACCGTTAGAAAAGTAACAACCGAAGATGGTCGAATTTATACACTATCGGACACAGTTGGTTTTGTGAGACACCTGCCGCATCAATTAATTGAAGCATTTAAATCAACTCTCGAAGAAGTCTCTGGCTCCGATTTAATTGTTCACGTTGTTGATGGCTCGCATCCGGATCCCAAAGAACAAATTCGCGCAGTTCGTGAAGTTATAAATGAAATTGGCGGGGGAGATATCCCAGAAATAATTGCAGTAAATAAAGCCGACATTGCACCACCAGAAACGATCATGCAATTACTTCGCGAGGAACCAAATAGTTATGCCTTCTCGGCACGAACTGGCTTTGGTGTTGAAACATTGCTTAAGGCAATCGAGAGCTCGTTGCCACGTCCGCGAGTTGAAATAAATACGGTGATTCCATTTAGCCGAGGTGATTTAGTTTCGGCAATTCACGAACGTGGCGAAATCCTTTCTGAGGAATACTTACCGGAAGGCACCCAGATCCACGCAATGGTTGATGGTGCAATTGCCAAAGCTCTAGAGAGATTGGGTTAGTCATGTCGTTGATTCCAGTCGAAGAAGTCGTTTCAGAGTTACAACGTGGTGGATTAATCATTGCGCCAGTTGAACACAGTTATGTCTTGCTTTGTGATGCCTTCAATCAAGTTGCCGTAAAGCGCCTTCATGAATTGCGGGGAGATGCGCCAGGAATTGCAGCCCAAGTAATCATTGGTGATGTAAGAACCCTCACTGGAATCGCCCAAGGCGTTACCGAGGAGATGACGGAATTAGCGAAAAAATTCTGGCCGGGGCTTCTAACTTTGAATCTCCAGCCAAA
The DNA here is from genome assembly GCA_036745395.1 of Candidatus Nanopelagicaceae bacterium. Lineage (GTDB taxonomy): Bacteria > Actinomycetota > Actinomycetes > Nanopelagicales > Nanopelagicaceae > AAA044-D11. Next base: position 2,519 of record DAIOGD010000033.1, read on the forward strand.
CGCAACATTGAATTGGGATTTGGGAGATGGCGGAGCGCTCGGCGAAATCGCAGTTCGGATTCCAAAGCAAGATTATTTGAATCAACTCTTAATTAAGAGTGGACCACTAGCTATGGCGAGTGCGAGCAAAGTTGGTACCGGCTCTGCGTTACTTTTAGATCCAAGATCAGAGATCTACCAAGGCGCCGATTTAATTATTGATATTGGAGAATTATCGGCCGGGCCGCTCTCAACCATCGTTCGTGCCAGCATTATCGGCAGACCGAGCCCGCTTGAGATCTCCCGTGTTGGGGCAATCACATTGGATGAAATCGCGGCAATCGTGCCCGGGATTAAGGTGGCTACGGCATAGGCTTACCCCATGTCTGATCAAACTTTTTACGGCCCAGATTTCACAGCGCTTCAAAGCCAGGACCCAGATATCGCTTCGGTTCTTCTAAGCGAATTAGAGCGTCAGCGCAATGGTTTGCAATTGATTGCGAGCGAAAACTTCACCTCTCCAGCAGTCCTTGCCGCAATGGGATCGACGCTTTCAAATAAATATGCCGAAGGCTATCCAGGCAAGCGTTATTACGGTGGCTGCGAAGAAGTAGATAAGGTCGAAACAATTGGGATCGAACGCGCTAAAGCGTTATTCGGTGCAGAACATGCAAATTTGCAACCACACTCGGGTGCAAGTGCAAACGTTGCGGTTTACCAAGCATTCACTAAGCCGGGGGATACCGTCCTTGCGATGTCACTTCCACATGGCGGCCACTTAACCCACGGATCAAAAGTTAACTTCTCCGGCAAGTGGTTCAACATCGTTTCTTATGGAGTTCGCCAGGATAATGAATTAATCGATTATGACGAGCTACGAGATTTAGCGATTGCAAATAAGCCGAAGATGATTTGTAGCGGTGCAACTGCTTATCCGAGTTTGATCGACTTCGAAAAAGTACGCGCTATTTGCGATGAAGTTGGCGCGATTATGTGGGTCGATGCAGCTCACTTCATTGGCTTAGTAGCCGGCAAGGCGATTCCTTCACCAGTTCCATACGCTGATGTCGTTTCGTTTACAACACATAAAGTTCTGCGTGGTCCACGCGGCGGCATGATTTTGAGTAAGGCCGAACATGCGCCAGCAATTGATAAGGCGGTCTTCCCTGGAATGCAGGGCGGTCCAATCATGAGCATTGTCGCGGCAAAGGCGGTTTCGCTAAAGGAAGCAGCAACAACCGAATACCAAAACTACGCAAAGAGCGTCATCGCCAATGCCCAGGAACTTGCATCTGGATTGGTTGATGAAGGAATGCGCGCAGTTTCCGGCGGAACCCAAACCCACTTAGCGCTCATTGATATTCGTTCAACTGGCGTTACTGGCAAGGTAGCCGATGAGCGCTGCGGAAACTCTGGAATTACGTTGAATAAGAATGCAATTCCTTACGACCCAGAAACCCCAGCGGTAACAAGTGGTATTCGCGTCGGATCTCCTTCAACAACCACCCAAGGCATGGGTAAGCCAGAGATGCGCCAAATAGCTTCACTAATTGCTCGTGCAATTAAGGATGGCGGCGATGATTCAAAGGCAGCGCAGATTCGCGGCGAAGTTAAATCACTTTGCGCGAAGTTTCCGGTTTATCCAAGATAATTAAATAGTCCTTTATGCGCGAGTATTTATTCACAATTGCACTTTGTGCGACTCTGTGTTTTCTAATTACTCCGTTCATTAAAGAACTTGCAATGAATGCTGGCGCCTTTATGCATTTGCGTTCGCGCGATGTTCATAAAGCAGTGACACCTCGCTGGGGTGGACTTGCAATGTGGATTTCAATGTCAATCACCTTATTGATTGTCGATCATCTCCCATTGGTCTCCAAGTCATATGGCCGCGAAGCATCTGGAATCTTCCTTGCCGGGACCTTTATCATGTTGCTTGGCGCCTTGGATGATCGCTATGACTTAGATTCAATTACTAAATTTGCTGGTCAAGCCCTTGCTGCGGGAATTTTGTTATTGCACGGGGTGCAAATTCTCTGGCTGCCAATAAATGGAATTTATATTCTGCCCTCAAATATTGGACAACTCTTAACGATTTTCTTTGTGATGGTGGTAATCAACGCAGTTAATTTTGTCGATGGTCTTGATGGTCTAGCAACGGGAATTGTGGCAATCTGCGCCACATCATTCTTTGCTTATTCCTATCTTTTGGCCGTTGTTAATGGCTTTAATCGTGCGGGCGCTCCATCGCTAATAACCGCTGTTCTTATTGGAATGTGTGTCGGGTTCTTGCCGCATAATTACCATCCAGCTCGAATTTTCATGGGGGACTCGGGGGCGATGTTCCTCGGCCTTCTACTTTCGGCTGCTGCGATAAACCTAACCGGTCAGATTGATGCAAATGCCATTACAAATAAGGGTTCTGGCTTCACGCTACTTCCATTGTTACTTCCATTCGCGGTACTCGCAATCCCGTTACTCGATTTAGGTATGGCAATTGTTCGTAGAACGCGGGCGGGACGTTCACCCTTCGCAGCGGATAGCGAACATATGCACCACCGACTTTTGGATATGGGAAATAGTCACCGCCGGACGACAGTAATTCTTTATGCCTGTACCGCATTTTTTGCGGTTCCTCCTGTTGTTGCAGCCTTCCTGCCCTTATGGAGCGCGCTCTTGGTCGGCATAGTTATCTTAGGATTTATCATCTTTTTAATACGAGAAACTTTAGGAAAGAGCCGAATAAATCCAAATACCAAGGTTTTGGATAATCCAAAGAAGCAAGTAGAAGTCAGTAGAAAGAAGTAAATGAATTGAGCAACCAAGTGAGTTCTGAAGAAAAACTATGGCGCGGCGCCGTAGTTCCGGCACTGCTAATTGCTTTGTTGTCGATAGTTATTGGAACTTTGGTAAAACACACACCGGGGCTTTGGGGCGCGCTGCTCGGAAGTGTCACAGTTATTCTTTTCTTCTCTGTACACCTTCTAATTGCCAAAATTTCAAAAGATTTAGATCCAATGGCCACCATGGCACTAGCCATGTTCTCGTACTTCGCCAAAGTAATATTGATGGGCGCATTTTTATTGGTTGTAACCAAGTCAACTTCACCAAGCACGGTAAACCGAGCTACCTTTGCCACTAGCGCCCTTTGTATTACCGCGGCCTGGCTTGCGGGAGAGATCCGTGCATTCCTGAAGTTGCGCTTAACCCTAGATGTAGCCCACACTGACCCAAGCAAGAAGTAGTACCGAGCTAAATTAGAGAAGGGGATCTCATGGGTAGCAATGAAGAAGGCGCACTCTGGTCCATCTTTGGATATCTGATCTCTGGCCTTGTGATCTGGGGCGGCATTGGCTTTGGCCTAGATAAGTGGCTTCACACACATTTCTTTTTGCTCGGCGGTTTAGTCCTTGGTGCTGGTGCTTCGCTGTACCTCGTCTGGCTTCGCTTCGGTCGCCAATAGTCCGTTTTAGGCACACCTATTCCAATTTAGTTCCAATTCAGTCCAATTTCGTCCAATTCCAGGGCCGGCATTAGCCCGGTGATTTATAAAGGGATTGTTATGCGCCGAGTTTTGGTTTTTGCCCCGCGCCTAATAGTGTTGCGCCGTCTTCCCAAAGATCTTAAGTATTAGGAGTGCCTGTGCTCGGGTTAGCTTTTGCCAAGGGTGGCGGATTCGTCCCACCTAGCACTGCCGACTTTAATTTGCCTCCAGCAATTGGGAACAATCCATATACAACAAAACCAATCTTTTTGGTTCTGCTTTCGGTCGTTTTAATTTCAGTCTTCTTTATTGCAGCATCTCGCAAAGCACTTGTAGTTCCCAGCAAGTTCCAATTCGCAGGTGAAAGCATTTACGGCTTTGTGCGCAACAGCATCGGTGAAGAAATCATCGGACATGAGTTCATGCGCTTCGTCCCATTTCTATTCACGCTCTTTACCTTTATCTTGACCAATAACGTTTTCGGAATCATTCCGTTACTTCAATTCCCAGCGATGTCACATGTGAGCTTCCCATATGTTCTGGCCGGTTTCTCATTTGTAATTTTCCACTGGGTTGGAATTAAGAAGCAAGGTCTTGGAAAGTATTTGAAGGGCATTGCATTTATGCCTGGCGTTCCAAAAGCCGTTTACGTACTTCTGACACCTATTGAAGTTGCAACATTTTTCTTGGTTCGCCCTCTAACACTTTCACTCCGGTTGTTTGCAAATATGTTTGCCGGCCACCTGTTGCTGCTCGTGTTTATTATGGGTGGCGATCACTTGATTCGCGGAGTAATCGGGCTAAAGATCATCGCCCCATTCGCCTTCGCATTTGGAATTGGCATGACCTTCTTTGAATTCATGGTCCAATGTTTACAGGCTTACATTTTCACACTTCTGACAGCGCTCTTCATCGCAGGAGCATTGGCGGACGAACACTAAATTTCAAAACCAAACTCAGTAACTCCCGTTATTGAGTCAAACGAACAGAAAGGCAACACAATGAAAGGCACACTCAACCTGGTCGGTTATGGCCTATCAGCAATCGGACCTGCAATCGCAACCGGAATGATCTTCGCCGCATACATCAGCGGTGTAGCTCGTCAACCAGAAGCTCGCAGCGTTCTACAACCAATCGCTTTCCTTGGCTTCGCACTTGCTGAAGCTTTGGCGCTATTCGGTCTCGTACTAGCTTTCGTTCTCTAATCATGAGCTTGCGTACAACAGCAGCGGAGGCAGCGGCTAATCCGCTAATTCCGCATACCGCAGAGTTGATTGTTGGCTTTATCGCCTTCACGCTCCTCTTCTTGGTGCTTAAGTCACGAGTTGTGCCAATGTTTGAAAAAGCATTCGCTGCTCGTACCGAAGCAATCCAAGGCGGTATGGAGAAAGCCGAAAAGGCGCAACGCGAGGCAGAGATTGCTCTTGAGAAGTACACCCTTCAATTAACCGAAGCGCGTGCTGAAGCACAGAAGATTCGTGAAGAAGCACGAGTTCAAGGTGCAGCAATCATTGAAGATCTCCGTGGAAAGGCTCAAGAAGAGGCAGCACGCATTACTGCAGCAGCTACCGCTTCTATCGAAGCCGAACGCCAACAAGCTATTTCCTCACTTCGTAATGAAGTTGGAACTCTTGCAACAGAACTTGCTTCAAAGATTGTCGGAGAGGCGTTGGATGACCAGGTTCGTCAATCACGCATTGTCGACCGCTTCTTAGATGATTTGGAGAAGAGCAAGTAATGATCATTCTTGGTGGAAGTAGTCGTCAGTCGCTAGCGGGCCTTCGGGTAACGCTAGATGAAAAGCTCAAGGGCTTATCGGCTGCCGACTGCTCTGCCATTTCTACTGATCTATTTGCAGCGCTTCTAGCAATTGATTCATCGATTGGTTTGCGTCGCGCGCTTACTGACCCAGCCCGCGATGGTGCATCTAAAGCAGAGTTAATTTCCGATTTGTTTAAGTCATCTATTAAGGCGCCAGCGCTTTCACTTCTCGCTGCTGCTGTAGAGCTTCGCTGGTCATCGCCAGTAGAACTAGCCGATGCAATTGAGCAAATTGCAGTTGAAGCCGAGGCCTCTGCGGCAAATATCGGAGATCAATTGGATCGCGTTCAAAGCGAAGTCTTTGAATTCTCAAGATTGTTAATCGAGAATCCAGATCTACGCCAAGCGCTAAGCACAAATGCAGATTCAACTAAGCGCAAGCAAGAACTTCTTAACTCTATTTTTGCTTCAAAGTTTTCCGCCCATACCAGCGCTTTGCTAGCCCATAGCGTTGAAGGCCGTCGCAGCCGCAGTATCGAAAAGACAATCTCTTCATACTCACATGCTGTTACCGCTCGTCGTAATCGCGTTAATGCACACGTACGTGCCTCAATTGCGCTTACCGATGCCCAAAAGAAGAAATTAACGGATTCACTAACAAAGCAGATTGGGCAACCAGTCCACTTAAATATCGAGATCGACCCATCCGTAATTGGGGGAGTTGCGATTCGATTTGGTGATGAAGTTATTGATGGAACTATTTCAAAGAGATTAGTCGAGGCGAGCCAAGCGCTCGTTTCATAAAGAATAAATGGATTTCAGGGCCACAAGATGTGGCGCTGAATTAGTTGAAGGAGAGAAAGATGGCGGAACTCACGATCCGGCCCGAGGAGATCAGTAGCGCGCTTGCAAAGCACGTTGCTTCTTACAACCCGGGTGCAGCAGCACGCGATGAGATCGGTACCGTAACTCAAGCTGGCGATGGAATCGCTCGTGTTGAAGGCCTGCCTTCAACAATGACCAACGAACTTCTTAAGTTCGAAAATGGCACCTTGGGATTGGCACTGAACCTAGATGTTCGCGAGATCGGTGTGGTTATCCTCGGTGAATACACTGGAATTGAAGAAGGAACATCAGTTAGTCGTACAGGTGAAATTCTCTCCGTACCTGTCGGCGACGGATTTCTTGGTCGCGTAGTTGATCCACTTGGTCGTCCAATCGACGGCAAGGGCGAGATCAAGGCCGAAGCACAACGTGCGCTAGAACTTCAGGCGCCATCGGTTGTACAACGCCAACCAGTTAAAGAACCAATGCAAACTGGTATCAAAGCTATCGATGCGATGACCGCGATCGGTCGTGGACAGCGTCAGTTAATCATTGGTGACCGCCAGACTGGTAAGACTGCAATTGCAATCGACACCATCATCAACCAGAAAGAAAACTGGAAGAGTGGCGATCCAAAGAAGCAAGTTAAATGTATTTATGTTGCTATTGGTCAAAAAGGTTCAACTATTGCATCTGTTAAGGGCGCTCTAGAAGAAGCTGGCGCAATGGAGTACACAACAATCGTTGCATCTCCAGCATCTGACCCAGCAGGTTTCAAGTACCT
>DAIOGD010000034.1:0-9260 GCA_036745395.1 Candidatus Nanopelagicaceae bacterium
GCCATTCGGGCTACCTATCTTCTTACCATTTGCGCTCTAGTTCTTTCAGTCTTCTACCCAGTCACAAAGGCATTTGCGGTTACGACATCTGCAACCTATGGATGTGTAATCGGTTCATCAAGCGCATGCCCAGGAGATTCGGCTTGGCAAATTAAACAAGCAACTGGAACTAATACAAATGGTTTGTACTGGATAAAAGTAAATGGAACAGCAACTCAGGTTTACTCCATTATGGATTCAAACATGGGTGGCGGTGGCTGGATGCTTGCTATGAAAGGTGGGAGCAACAGCACTTCGTTTCTATATGGCTGGACAGGCTGGACCAACTCTGGAAGTTATTCTGGAACACAAGGACCTACAATCGAGGACGCCAAGTTCAATGTTTTCGATTCGATGACCGCAAATCAAGTTCTAGCAGTTTGGCCGAGCACAACTGGGAACTATTGCAACGATGGAAGCACTATTTCTAACTCTACCTGTGGGGTTGGTGCGTATGGTGCTTCGATAACTTCATCGTACGGTTTTACCTGGGCGGAGACAGTTACAGCATCCACTTTAACAACTTGGACTGGAGCTTCGGCTGTTGCGAAGGGTTCATCTTGTCCTTCATCATTTCCATTGACTCTCTTGAGTCTGTTCTCAAATTCGAATCGATGTTTAATAAGAAGGCTTGCTGCGGCAACCTATATCTCATCGAGATCTCCCTACGATCCTTATGGAAGCCATCTTTTCTCCACCCAAAAAGATGTAAGATTTTTTGGTTTTAACTACGGTGGATCATCTGATAATGCGCGTGCACGTTGGGGCTTTGGATTTAACGAAAATGGATTAGTTTCAGGTCAAACGTATGATGATGAAAGTTCGAATGACACTTCGGGTGGAATTGGTTTATTAACGATAACTGCCGGTGATAGGCCCACTTGTTGTACTCAGGACTCAGGCAGCGGGCAATATGGAGCAGGTTTAAGTGCAAATACAAGCACACCGATGCCGTTTCAACTTTACGTTAGAGACACCGGTGCTTCCCTTGCTACGGCAAATCCATCCTTCACTTCGAATGCTGGAACCGCTGGTGGAGCGACTTTCACACTAGATACGTCGACTGTCTCTGCCGACACAATTACGGTTACAGATAACACCAATACAGGTCGAACATTAACTCTGACTCAAAATGCAGATGGTTCTTATTCCATTGGCGGAGCACTTGCTGGTGATCAAATCAATGTAAGCGTTAGTTATGTTGCAAATTCTGGATACAAAGGCACTGGAACGATTTCATTAAATATAACTGCGACAACGGGCGGAACCACCACGGCTATATCTATCGGATCAGTCAATAAACTTAATAATGCGACGATTACCGTGACAATTTCGCCATCATCAGCGCTGGGAACAGTTAATTTCTATTGGAACAATCGAATCATTAATCGTTGCTCTTCGCGAACAGTAACGACCGGAACCGCAACGTGTACTTGGAAGCCCATGACGCAAGGTCAAGGAGTCTTAACGGCTTCCTTCACCTCAAGCGATGGTGTCTATACGAACAGCTCGGCAACGCCGAAATACGTCGTCGTCGGAAAGCGAACGGGAACTAGATAGCGTCCATAACGGTGATTTTTTCACCGTTGACAAATGCTGGTGCCACTTGTTGCCAAGCTTTACTCGCATCGTTAACCATGTGCGAATCCCATAGCGGACGATTGGTCCAAATTTCCCAGACACATACTTTGTTTTCATTTTGCGTGTCAGTGAATATCTCAAGAGCTTCGCATCCTTCTTCGGTGCGAATATGCGACCCATGAGCAGCTAACTTCTCTAAGAATGCGGCCTTTTGTCCTGGCTTAACATCTATCTCTACAAACAAGAAAACTTTGCTCATTAGTAAATCCCCGGTTTCGTCTTTAGTTTGATTGCCACTTTATTTCCAGTTCGATAGGCCTCAACAGCTTTATTGGCCAATACTGTTGCGGCATATCCATCCCAAATACTCGAACCAACCGGAGGCTTTCCTTCTCGGATTGAATTGATCCAAGCCTGTAATTGAATTCGGTAAGCCTCGTTAAATCGGGTTAACCAGAGTTCTGGAATCTCAGAGCCACGATTCATTTTCTTTGAACTAACAACAAAGGAACCTTCACCTAAATCGGCAGAACCTTTAACACCAGAGACACTGCATGAAACTTCATAGCCGTATTGATCATTCATAAATGCCTCAACGGTAATCAGAACTCCACTTTCAGATTCCATAATTACAAGTACTGGATCTTTCTGGCCTTCAGGAGTTAATGGGCTTGCTTTTCCGGCAATAACAGAGATGGATTTAATCTCTTCATCTAATAACCAACGGTTGATATCGAACTCATGTACAACCGAATTAGTGAGTGTTCCTTCTGTATTTAATCCATAAGCAGCAAAAGTATTGCGATGAATATTGTGAATAATTAGAGGTGCGCCAATACCTTCATCGCTAAATTCCGCTTTAAGTTGGTTATAGCCCGGATCAAAACGACGCATGAACCCCATTTGAATCAAGCGCTTTCCGAGAGCGACTTCGGCCGCCAAAATTTCTTCGGCATCTTCTTCGGTTACCGTCAACGGCTTCTCGCAAAGGATTGGTTTTCCCGATTTCATCGCAGCAATTACTTGTTCCTTGTGGAACTTATCTGGCGAGGCTATCAAGATTGCATCTACATCTGATGCGTCGATTACTTCCTGAAATGTTCCAACCGCGCGAGCGCCGAGTTCTGTTGCTAGCTCGCTTGCTCGTTTTGAATCAAAGTCATAAATCACAATGACGCTTGATCCCGAAACAGCCTTGGCTAAATTGATTGCATGTGCGGTTCCGATATTTCCGGCCCCGATAATTCCAACTCGGATCGTCATAAATCAAGTTTAACTTCTTAATGGATTAATACTAGATTCAAGGTGAATTACTTTTTTGCGTACCCTGCCGGACATTTTGGACTAATCCCAGAAACTGATTTAACGGCTTTCCCCTTAACGCACTGAATGGTTTTGCTCAAAACAGACTTAGAGGAGCCTTTGGTTTGACCTGCATCTGAAGGTAGAGCAGTACCGCCCGAAATATTAACTGTGATCGGCGCTGATGAAAATCCACTAGCAATAACACGGAGTGAGGATGAACCATTATAAATATTACTTGGGATCTGAAACTTGAAGGATCCTGCTGCACCTTTAGCTATCGAAAATGAAGCAATATCAAATGTTCGCGCGTAACTTACAGTGTTATTGCTGCTATTGGTTATTTGAAGTATCGGATAGTTTGTTGAATTTTGGCGTTCATCCCCTTCAAATGAGCCGGTGGTTAGTCCACTAAGTTGAGTTCCGTTCAAGATATATGTTTGGCCTGCAGCTAATTCCTTTGCTACGGAGGTAACTGTTGGAGCGAGTGAGCTATCCGATACTGGAGTATCCGGTGTGTATGCAAAAATTTGATTTCCGACTTGAGAGTTCCAAAGTACTTGGCCATTTGGAAGTCCTAGCATCTCACCGCCGAATGGACTTGCAGCGGAAGCGTTTACGCCTCCGGAAATAGCATCCCCGGAGGAATTTGAATCCCCAAGAAGTTTTATTGTGGAGCCATCGTAAATAAAAAAGTGTGAAGGACCGCTTTCCTTCGGATATGTAGTTCCAGTTAGTAAAACATTTCCATTATTTAGAACTACCGCATTGTTGTCACCGCCCGCGTATTGAACTCCATCTACTTGCGGGAAAGTTGGTCCTGTTTGCCAAGTATCGGTGGCGCTGTTATATAAAGCGGTGTTTGGAGTCGCACCAACTACAAAAAGTAATCCGTTTGGTAGAACGACCGCGGGGCCCATTTCTGAAATCCCTTGGCCGCCATAGCCGGTTGTTATAGGAGTTGGAAAAGTGAAGGAAACGGGGGCTTTTGAAGTTGGTGTCCATTTACCAGTCGCAGGGTCGTAAATGTGTGCGCTTTGTGATGATGGGACTCTGACGTCCGCACTAAATACCTTGCCATTTGGAAGTAATGTAAATCCGGACTCTTCATTTCTAGCCTCATAACCAGTTCCAGTTAGCTTCCATGACATTGACGCTTCATTAAATAGTGCTTGATCAGTCACTGGACTATCTTGATTACCAATCATAAAGGTTCCATTTGCAAGAACAACGTTTCCCGTATCCCCAATTTTCGACCATTCGCCGTTTCCGTTATTTGGCGGATTCACTGGTGTCCACGAATTTGCAACTGGATCATACAAAGCACCTAGATTGCTGTCATAATTTGAATCTTTAGGTGGTTGACCAAGTGAGTTAATTTCCGCGCCTTCAACCAAGACTTTTCCATCCGCAAGTACCGCGGCCGGGAAATAAAGTGGTTGGAAATTTGCTGGCATCGATGCGGCCTGCGTCCAATTTCCTGTTATGTAACTTCCAGAAGAATCTGGTGAAAGTATCCACCAGTTATTCGAACCATTCCCCGTTCCTTGATCTTCAACGAGAACTCGTCCATCAGTCATTAAAATCATTACGCCCCATTTATGATCTGGAACGTTCGACAAACTTTGCCAAATCGAAGGTGCCTGCACGGTTTGAACATCCGCAAAAATTGACCATGCACCGCTTGGATCAAAAACGTGCCAACGCACTTGCGTACCTACTGGTAGATCAGCTGTTACAAAGGGAGATCCAAAATTTGCCCCAGATGCATCACACGTTGCAGATCGAGCTCGACCGGAAGCGCTAGCAACATCTTTCCAGACACCACTTTCAAATTTCTGCAATACAGCGCTTGCGCTATCAGCGTCACATCCACCTCGCTGGAATAGTTGAGGGGAGGCTAACGCACTTGGAATGTTGACAGTGGTTAACCCAGAAATCAGTAGTAGGCCACTTATCGCTAAAATTACGGTGCGCTTCATAATTGAATGATAGTCGGGCAAACGGCTCACGCCAATGAAAATCAGGATCGCCCTATTAAGTACTACCAATTTACCGTTAATTCTTAAATAATTACGCCATGCGAAAAGCGATAAATTGTCTGATCTCAGCAGTGCTAGTCCTTGCTGGAATAACTTCTGTGGCACAGGCGTCTCAGACACCTTCGATCGGAAAGTCTTGTGAAAAGCCGCAACAAAATATAAAGGTAGGAAATCAATCTCTTACCTGTACTGCAATATCTTCAACTATCGCAGTCTGGAAAGCGAAGGTGGTTAATTCTTCCACCTCACCCGTCGTACCTACCAGTTTTCAAGATTTGGACTTGCACCTGAATGGCATAATAAATGGGGCTTGGCTAAAAGCTTCTCACCAAGTCAATAATTCATCTCCCAGTCTAGGTAATGTTAAATTATCGGTGGGGCCAAATACTAAGGAAGATGACAAAAACTCTGTTGCATCATTAAAACTGATAAGTCAGCTTTATTCTCAATTTTCTCAAGTAAAGAATTTGTACCTAATCAAATACTCTCAAAAAGATTTAGGTTGGGCCCGACAACAATACGATGCACTCAAACCAAGTGGTTATAGTCCGACTTATTTCGATCACCAATGTCTCCCTCCTTCAGGATGTGACGGTGGGGTTGCCGGAGTTACTTCAAATGGTGATGGAGTAATCTTCCTTGGCCAAGCTGGCAATTACGAAGGGCAGCCAACAATCCAAGGCAAAAATAGAGCTAGTAGTGGGCAAGTTGTTGCCCATGAGTACACCCACACTATTCAAGTGTTAAATTCAATGTCTCCAGGTGTCGGTACCTCGCAAGGAAATCTTCCGCAATGGCTTTTGGAAGGAAATGCCGAATGGTCGGCCACTGTTGCCAGATTCAATTCAAGTTACACAGACTATTTAACTTTCAGATCGGGAGATTTGAAAGGACAATATTCTCAACCTTCGCTTTATACGCCTCAATGGCTTAATACCTATTTAAATCCCAATCCATCGTTTGTCTCCGGAAAAGATAACTGGTCATATTGGCGTAGCTATCCACAATGGGACTTATATGCCATTGGATATTTGGTAAACGAAATTCTCGTAGACATAAAAGGCCCAGACTCGATTTTGAACCTTTATAAAGATGTTGGAAGCGGACAGACTTTCCAAGAAGCCTTTCAAAAGGAATTTGGAATTGCTTGGTCGGAAGCCTGTCCAGTTATTGCAAAAACAATTTCGGACGAGATTCAAAAAAACATTAAGTCTTAGCAGTGCGGCGCATCTCGCTTGAAATTTCACGCTCTTCAGATTTTGCCGACTTCGATAAATCCTCGGCAATGTTTTTCTGGTCTACCTCACTTCGATTCTGGCTCAATTTGTACTTCGCCTCGACCTTTGTGACAGTCATTGTTATTGCGACGATGCCACCAAGTTGAGCTTCGAAGTATTCAGAGTCCGATTCTGACGCAGACCAAGGCTTAGATCGGTTACTCTCATGAAAATCTGTCAGTCCAGAAACAATCTGTCGAAGTAATTCTCGATCTTCACTTACTTCAAGTGTTCCGGTCAAATGCACCATTTGGTAATTCCAGGTCGGTACAACTTTGTGATCCGTTAATTTCTTCTCGTAATTTGTAGGAGATACATACGCCTGTGCGCCTTGAATAATTGCTAGCCCTACTTGCCCATTTTTGATGGACTTCCACTGATCGTTCCCTTTGGAAATATGCGTCACAAGTGTTCCGTAGAAACCTTCATTTAAATTTGAGGTATCCCAAACAGCCGGCAATAACGTCGAAATTGGATTGCCATCCGCCCCTACGGTCACAAGATTGATTGCTGGATGCCGCTTTACAAATGAAGTTATCTCATTCCAGTCATCAATTTGAAATGGCTTCGGGATATACATGAAATAAGTCTAAGTGCGTGGAGCATTAGCTGCATATTCAGCCGCAAGAACCTGGCCCAAAATGTTGAGACCTTGATTCCAGGTAATTCCATAAACTTTTTGAAACGCATCAGCCATGGTGTTTCCGTTGGCCACAAGTGCAGTAAGAGCCATTACAGATTGAGGTCCTGAAATGGCAGTCAGTGCCTCGACTGCGAGTCCACCCACCGGGTTGCCAAGACCACTCATAGGTGATCCAGGTCCACCATCAGAATTAATTATCTTTCCATCAGGGTCAATGGTTTTATTACTAAATCCCGTGTTGAGGTAATTAGTGAGAGTTTGGGCTGTTAAATTGTTAATTCGCGTTCCCCGGAAATTAAAGAAAATATCATTTCTTCGAGTTAAGTAATTCTGCAGACTTCCTGTGCAGAGCATCGTGGGAGTTGCTTGGCTGCCACCTTCAAAGAGCCAAAATGGAATAACTTGATTTTGAACTTCATTCACGTCAACTAACTGAGTTCCATCCCATTGCGTTTTTTGAATCAAGTGAATGTAAGAGTGAGGAATGTTTGGTGAATTAAGGAAATCTTCGCCTGGGCCATTCGTAGCGATGTCCATATATCCCTCGTTCGAACCACGAATTGTAGACGCATTAGTGCCTCCGCAATCAACTGCATTGTGGCATGTGGCGTCAACATCGTGCGCAAATCTATCGTTGTAATTTTTCAGTGTTGAGTAATTCCGCGCTTTAGACACCTCTTCATATTTATTTTTTGCCCATGCGGTTCCGGCATAGTCATAGATGTAAACAGCAAAATATGGCGGCTGTTGAAATCCCGAATACATTTTCATTGTATTTTCGACCAGGGTCGAAACGTGTGCAGTACTAATGGACGAAGCAATATCAGGAGAAATAAAAATGTCGTATTTAGTATTAGGGGTCATATTGGCATTTAAAACTATCGATTGATTTGTATATGCCGCTGTCGGAATATCAGAGACCCGGTTGGTGACGTTCTCAAAAGTAATCGAGTTTGAAGGCGTGGAGTTTGTTGCAGGAAGTGTGATTGGAATTGGGGCGCTAAAATTATACTTAGCTACCTTTGTGCTCGATGGCATAGTCGCGGTTGTTTGGCTTGATGAATTATTTGCAGTTGCCTTAGTAGGCGGGATTTCCCATACTAATTTCTTTCCAGATTTTGTGCAGATCAGCTTGTGATTCGCCGCCCCCTGAATACTTCCTACTTGCGTACAAGGCATTCCATTTGCCGGTGAAGCATGCGCCACTGATGTCAATGCACCGGTTGCTAGAATAGTGACAAGGAAAAATGAGATAATTCTTTTCATTGTCCAATTATCTATAAAGTGCAATGACTTCATAAGTAAGATTGTGTAAATTCCTCATTAACTCTTGTGCGCTTGAAGGGATTCGAACCCCTAACCTTCTGATCCGTAGTCAGATGCTCTATCCGTTGAGCTACAAGCGCTGGTTATTCGGTTTAGCCTCGTAATCCTACCTGTTACCTAGGGCCGACCCAAACTCAGTAAGGCTCCGATTGAAGTGCCCTTTATACGGGGCTTTCCAGCGCTTTCACCGGCTTTTATCTCGGCATCATTGATACGTTGCCAATAACTTTGATTAACAACGAGATGGTCATTCTTAAGGACCTCAGTTATATCGCCGACGTTTTTTGGTGTTGATAAATCGGTTAGTAGAAGATCAACGACATCAGACGCATCGCTCTTGTTAGTACCGATGACTCCCGACGGCCCGCGCTTTGCCCAACCTACTGTGTAGATATTCGAGTTTGCTACGCGACCATCAACATTCTTGATCTTTCCCTTTTCAAACTCAACACCGACATAGGGAATGGATTCGTAACCGATTGCCGAAATTACTAGGTCGCAATCGATTCGCTTTTCACCATTAGGTGTATCGAAGACAACGCCCTCTACTTTGCCAGACCCGACGATCTCTTTTGGAACATATTGAAATAGGAATTCCATCGATTTTTCGTTACCTGATTTTGTGCTTTCGGCGATCAAGCGCATTGCCTCTAAATTACTTGCAACATGCTTTTCAATTTCGCCACTTGCTGCTGCACGGGTCTGAGCCATGTCAATGTCATTTTGGTTGATGTAGACATCGGTATGTTCAAGCTTTGGCAGATCGCGAAGTTCTGGCGCTGTGAAAGCGGCAAATTCCGCCCCGCGACGGGCAGTTATAAATACTTTTTTGATCTCGCTTTCGTGAAGCTTCTTCATTGCATGTTCCGCGGTATCGGTCTCATCCAATTCATGTGCCTCAACAGCCAGCATTCGAGCACAATCCATCGCTACGTTTCCGGCGCCGATGACTAATGCGACTTTGCCAGATAGTTCTACTTCAAATTTTTCATAATCAGGATGTCCGTTATACCAAGGCACAAACTCTGCGGCAGAAATCGAATTAGGTAG
>DAIOGD010000035.1:0-9213 GCA_036745395.1 Candidatus Nanopelagicaceae bacterium
CGCAGTGACCGAGAGCGATCGTTCTGGCGATGACTTCCTTGCAGTTGTTTGTCGCGAATGGGAAGGTGCCGCTGATTTAGCTGGGGATGTTCGCACCGTAAAGATCCGTACTGGCTTAGTCCTGGATCCAACGGGTGGTGCACTCGGCCGCATGTTGCCACTTTTTAGATTAGGAGTTGGTGGAAAACTTGGAAGTGGCAAGCAATGGTGGTCTTGGATCACAATGCATGACCATGTCCGCGCAATCTGTCACTTAATGGAATCCAGAATCTCTGGCCCAGTTAATCTAACCTCACCAAATCCAGTGACTAACCAAGAATTCACCGCAGCACTTGCTAGAGCAATGCATCGTCCAGCACTTTTCCCGGCTCCAGCATTTGCGTTGAAGTTAGCGCTTGGTGGATTTTCAACTGAAATTCTTGGCTCAAAGAAAGTTGTGCCGGAAGCCTTAACAAACGATGGCTTTAGCTTCGACTACCCACACGTATCTAAGGCGCTTGAAGTTCTCGTTAACTAGCTTTAATTATTTCTAAAGCCGCAAGGCGACCTGAGCGCATGGCACCATTTTGTGATGGAAGATTGCGATGATCCCCCACTACATAAACTCCATCTGAAATCTTTGATGGCAGGTCAATACCCCCATTTTGATTTCTAAATGGCAGAGATTGCTTGATGTCATACTTCGCAACAAGATCCCACTTGGTTGTCTCGGCTTTCCAAATACGGGAAAGTTCTTTGCGGATCTCACTTTCGGAGATATTTGAAAGGCAGGTGGTCGATACCAAATGTTTTCCACTTGGTGCGTAGGCCCGCGAGACACTTGAAATGTCTACCGAATTAACTATTGGCGAGTTCTTAACAGCCGCTAAATAATTAGAATCCGATAACTCGGAATCGACACTGTGATACCAAGTTGTTGAACTCAGAACCTTTGACACATCTTGAAGATCTAGAAGTTGTGCGGCCGTCGTTGAATCGGATGCAATTACTACCGCATCGGCCTTTATATTTCCGAACTCGCCAGTGACAGTCCCGTCCTTAATTTCATGCACAGTCGCATTTAAGGAAATATTGGAGACTTCGGCGGCCAGTCTTTCGGCAAATTGAGCCACGCCATATTCTGGAATACCTGGTCTTCCTAAAATAAAAGATCGAATGATCCGATTTGCAAAATCGCTTCGAATCTCATCGGGATTGGTAAGAAATACTCCTGCTAAGAATGGCGCCAAGACATTTGAATAAAGATTAGGAAAGGTCTGGCCTTTGTTACCAAAACTAACGGTTTGATTTCCACCTTGTGCGAGGAACTTGAGGAATGAAAGTTTCTCCTTTACGGAAGCAACGTTCCAACTCTTCATTGGATGTGAAAGCCCAACTTTAAGCTCCGATTGATCATCGACAATTCTTAAATCGGTAAATATTTCTTTGAAATTTAAATCATCCAGTAACGATAATCTTTTAATCTCAGAGTAATTTGGATTAATAACTTGAAATCCTCGGTCACATAAATACCCATCGATATTATCGGTAGCGACTCTCCCACCAACTCGATCGCTTGCTTCGAGCACCTGAACTTCAATGCCTGCGCGTTCCAAATAGAGCGCAGTTGTGAGGCCGGCTAAGCCAGCCCCAACAACTACGACTGATTTCATATATTTGTTATAGGGAATTACTTGTTCTCGTGCTGAAGTTTTGAAGGCCACCAGATCTTTGGTCCGAGTACATGAACCAAGGCTGGAACCAAGATCGAACGCACAACCAAGGTGTCGAGGAGAACACCAAAGCTAACCGCGAAGCCAAGTTCGGCTAGGAAAACCAATGGCAGGATTCCAAGTACTGTGAAGGTTGCAGCTAAGACAATTCCAGCTGAAGTAATAACTCCACCAGTAACGGTTACTGCTTTAGTTGTTCCGGCACGAGTTCCCAAACGAATTGATTCTTCACGAACGCGAGTCATTAGGAAGATGTTGTAGTCGATACCAAGTGCCACCAAGAAGACAAAGGCAAAGAGTGGGAAAGATGAATCTTCGCCAGCAAAGTGGAACAAGTGGTGGAAGACCAAGGAACAGACACCCAAGGTTGCCGCAAACGAAAGAATCACTGTTGCTAGGAGAATTCCTGCAGCGACGATCGAACGAAGCAAAAGTCCAAGGATGATCGCAATCAACAACAAGATAATCGGGATGATTACCTTTTGATCGCGCTTGGTTGCCTGGTGAGTGTCGTAATAAACCGCAGAGGTGCCGCCAACTAATGAAGTAGGGTCAACCGAATGCGCAGCAGCGCGAATGGCTGGGATTAAATCTACCGCCTTGGCTGAGTCGGCACTTGAATCCAATGTTGCATTCAAAAGCACGATTCCATCTACTGGTGCGCCAGCAGCGGCAACATCTGATACACCTGAGACAGTTTTCAACTTTGCAATTTGCGCCGAGGCAAATTCCGCCTTTGTAAAGATTTGAGTTGGCTCGCCTTGGCCACCTGGGAAGTGCTTTAGCAACTCTGTCTGTCCTACAACCGAATCAGCCTTGGCTGTAAATGACTGCGCGGTGGATAGTCCATTGGCCTTGAGCGTTCCAGCAAAGGCAGCCATTATGACTAGAGCAACTGCCGCACTTACCCAGTACTTACGTGGGTTCCGCGATGTGGCTTGTGCAACCTTTGACCAAATTCCAGAAAGCTTTTCATCTGCCGAATCGAATGTTGGGCGCTTTGGCCAGAAAATCCAACGACCAAACAGAACCAATAAAGCAGGTAGCAACGTCAAGATCGTAAACATGGCGCTGATGATTCCGATGGCACCGACGGGTCCAAGGCCACGGTTATTAGTTAGTTGTGAAAGTAGAAGTACGAAGAGACCAAGGGTCACGGTGCTTCCTGAAGCGACGATTGGTTCTACAACGCCACGCCAAGCTTTACGCATGGCAACGAAACGAGATTCATTTAAGTGAAGTTCTTCGCGGTAGCGCGCAATCAATAAAAGTGCGTAGTCGGTCGCAGCGCCAAGTACCAATACCGAGAGAATTCCTTGTGATTGTCCGTCTAGTGTAATCACACCATTCTTCGCCAAGTAATAGATAACGGTGCCCGCTAAAGTTAACGCCATTCCTGCCGAGAACAATGGAAGAATCCAAAGAATTGGTGAGCGATAAACAACGATCAAGATTAAGGCAACTACCAAACCAGTAACCAAAAGTAGGCTTGAATCCAATCCACCAAAGGCACCAAATAGATCAGCAAATAATCCACCGAGTCCCGTTGTGTGAGTTACAAATTGGTTAGAAGTCGCGTATTGATTTGCGTAATAGCGGATCGTTGAAATCACTGAACCCAGCGCCGGTTGGGCTCCGATTCGATCTAATGATGTAATTGAATTTAACGGAACGTTTGCCAGAATTGCTTTTCCATCTTGTGATGGGAATGCGCCGAATTGGCCATTCTTTGCCAAATAATTTCCAAGAAGTAAATGCTGAACCTTGCCGGCCTTGTCCTTAACTAATTCGCCGTTCTTATCAACCAATTCCTTTGACGCAAGTGAGGCTACGAATGCGTTCGCACTTGCGATTTTTTCTGGAGTCACCGTTCCAGTAAAGAGAACCAAAGTTGGGAACTGATCCTTAGGGCCGGTTGAAAACTTCTTTAGGACTTCTGCAGCCTTATTTGATTCAACGCCATCAGGGAGGAATTTTGAATTATCGTTCTTCTGAACTTCCGAGAGCTTTCCAAAGGTCTGGCCGGTGACTCCGCTGACCATCAGCCAGGCGAAGACAACGAGCATTGCAATAACTAACGGTTTACGGTGCTTCTGAGTTGTGGACATGCCAAACCTTTCATAACCTCTTCAAGTTAAGTTCTTTTGTGATTTAGAAGGCTGACTTTACCTTTGCGCTGGCCATTCCTCGTGCCAGACGGCCCCTAGTCCTTACTTATTTAGCGAAAATTCACCTCTGCAATTAGGCTCAGACCATGAATCTAGCGTTGGCCACTGCTCTAGATATTCAGCATTTAGGCCTTATCCCCTATCAAGAAGCCTGGGATCTCCAACGCAAAATTCAAAGCGAAATTATTGATGGCTCTCGCAAAAATACCTTGCTTCTTCTTGAGCACCCTTCGGTTTACACGGCTGGCCGTCGCACCGAACTTCATGAACGACCACTCGATGGAACGCCGGTAATTGATGTTGATCGCGGCGGGAAAATTACTTGGCACGGAGAAGGCCAGCTTGTTGGCTACCCAATAATTAAATTACGCAATCGAAACGATGTAGTCGGATTTGTCCGCGAAGTTGAAACCGGCCTGATCGCAGCTCTTGCCGAAATCGGATTGGAGTCCGAAAGATACTGCGAACGAAGCGGTGTTTGGCTTCGGGATTCAAAAGGTGATCGAAAGATTGCCGCAATCGGTATTCGCGTCGCAAAAGGCGTCACAATGCACGGCTTTGCCTTAAACGTGAATCCAGATATGACCGCTTTCGATCGCATCCTTCCTTGTGGGTTTTCAGATACTGGAGTTACTTCTATCGCCAAGGAATTAGGTAGAGATATTTCAATTAAAGAAGTTTTGCCGATCGTTGAAAAACATATCAAGAATGCTTTGGAACGGATAAGCGCATGACGATTGCCCCAGAAGGAAGACCGCTTCTTCGAATTGAGGCACGTAATGCCGAAGTTCCAATCGAACGAAAACCAGAGTGGATTAAGACTCGTGCCAACATGGGTCCGGAATACACCGCGCTTCGATCATTAGTAAAGACCGAAGGACTTCACACTGTTTGTCAGGAAGCTGCTTGTCCAAATATTTTCGAATGCTGGGAAGACCGTGAAGCTACCTTCCTAATTGGTGGAGAACGTTGCACACGTCGTTGCGACTTCTGCAATATTGATACCGGTAAGCCAGAAGCTCTCGATAGAGATGAGCCTCGTCGCGTTGGCGAATCAGTTCGAACTATGCAACTTAAGTATGCAACCATCACCGGCGTAACGCGCGATGATCTTGAAGATGAAGGTGCTTGGTTATACGCCGAAACAATTCGCCAAGTGCATGCACTAAACCCAGGAACTGGCGTTGAGATGCTTGCTCCTGATTTCAGCGGGAAATCCGAACATCTTAATATTGTTTTTGAAACCAGACCAGAAGTTTTTGCTCATAACCTAGAAACAGTTCCGAGAATCTTTAAGCGAATTCGACCAGCATTTAGGTACGAACGTTCGCTCGATGTAATTTCACAAGCACGGGCTTATGGTTTGATCACAAAATCGAATTTGATTCTTGGAATGGGCGAAACTCGCGAAGAAGTTTCCCAAGCACTACAAGATCTCCATGATGCGGGATGCGACCTAATCACAATTACGCAATATCTACGTCCAACGGCAAAGCACCACCCAGTCGAGCGTTGGGTTAAGCCAAACGAGTTTGTGGAACTTTCAGCTGAAGCCGAAGCTATTGGATTTGCTGGAGTTATGTCCGGCCCGCTTGTTCGTTCAAGTTATCGCGCTGGTCGTCTTTACAAACAAGCGCAAGAGAAGCGAGCAAAGATCTAATGGCTGATCTGGTTTACCCACCAGTTGTTGTTGCGATCAAGTCTCTCTGGAAATATCTTGGATTAAAGTTCGATTTCCAGGGACAAGAGAACCTTCCAAAATCAGGTGGTGCAATCTTGGCCATGAATCACATTGGTTACTTGGACTTCGCAATTGTGGGAACCGCAGCCCTGCCTATGAAGCGCTATGTGCGTTTTATGGCCAAGAAGGAAATTTTTGATCACAAGATATCTGGACCGCTTATGCGCGGCATGCATCACATCTGCGTTGATAGAGCCAATGGTTCGACTTCTTTTGTAGCTGCCCTTCGCTTACTTAGGGCTGGCGAAATTGTTGGAATTTTTCCAGAGGCAACCATCAGTCGAAGTTTTGAAATAAAAGAATTAAAGACCGGTGCGGTTCGTCTTGCTATGGGCTCTGGAGCACCAGTTGTGCCAACCGTTGTTTGGGGTTCACAACGAATTTACACAAAGAAAGTAAAGCCAAATTTCAAACGTAATAAATTTCCAATCACCGTTGCCTTTGGCGAGCCTCTTCATTTTAAAAAGGGCGAAGATGTTGATGCCGCTGAAGCCACTCTTCGTTCTGAACTAATCAAATTGCTCCATAAAGTTCAGGAAAGCTACCCAGATTCTCACATTGGTGAGCGTTGGGCTCCGGCCCGCTTAGGTGGCACCGCTCCAACCCCGGAACAAGTTGAAATAGAATGGGCTCAGCATTTAGCCCGTAAAGCAGAGTTAGAACGTAAATTAGAAGAAGAGAATAAAGAGGAGAAATAGGCAATGGCACTTTTCGGTCGCAAGAAGAATGCAGCATCAGTTGATCCAAAGGCAGAGAAAGAACCTGGCCAACTCGCTGTATTGAAAGATGCCTTTCGCATTACTCGCGAACACAAGCCACTCGCCCTTGTCTACATGGCGATCATTTTCCTTCTTGTTCTAATTGGCGGAATCCTTCTCGGAAATAATTTAGGCCACCCAGTTTATTTTGCAATCCTTGCAACCCCAGTTGCCCTTATAGCTGCATTCTTTTTCTTTACCCGTCAAGCAAACTCTGCTGCCTTCGCTTCAATTCAAGGTCAAATTGGTGCCGGTGCATCAGTCCTTATGGCGATTCGTAAAGGTTTCACAACTACTCCGGCGGTAAACGTTGCCCGGAATCAAGATATGGTCCACCGATCAGTTGGTCGCGCGGGAATTATCCTGGTCGGCGAAGGTACTAACGCCGTTCGTGGAATGTTGCAAGATGAACGACGTAAGATGGAGCGCTTTGTCCCTGGTGTCCACGTAACTGAAATTGTTGTTGGCGATGGCCAAGGTCAAGTCTCAATTCGCAAACTTCAAAAGCATGTTAAGAAGTTGCCAAAGAAGTTAACAAAGCAACAACTCCGCGAAGTTCGAGCTCGCGTCAAGGCTATTGGTGGTTTGCAAATGCCAATTCCAAAGGGTCCAGTCCCAATGAATCGCAATGCAAAGATGCCAAAGCGCTAATAGACAGGGATCTCTAAATATGAATTATCAACTTCAAGATTTAGCTGGGAAAGTTGTTGTAATCACAGGTGCAACGGCTGGAATCGGTGCAGCAACCGCAAGACAACTTGTTGAACAAGGGTGCAAGGTAGTTTTAAACGCTCGGAGCGATCAGAGATTGCAGCAAATGGTGACTGATCTAGGACCAAATGCAATTTTTGTTTCAGGCGACTGTTCTGATCCTGATATTTCGCGAGAGATTGCCAAGACTGCGATTGCAAAGTTCGGCACTATTGATGCGGTAGTTCCAAACGCTGGAATTGGTTTTTATGGTTCAATCCTTGACCACAGCGATGACGAAATTAATCGCATGATGCGAACAAATTACGAAGGCACCGTTCACATTATTCGTGCTTGCCTTCCAACAATGTTAGAGAAGAAGTCCGGCGATGTTGTAATTGTTGCATCGGTTGCCGGATTTAGAGGTGGAAGTAATGAGGCGATTTATACTGGAACCAAGCATGCTCAAGTTGGATTTGCCGGCGCACTCGATCGGGAACTTCGCGCTAAGGGTGTACGAGTTGCCTTGGTTTGCCCTGCTGGTGTTGAAACTGAATTTGCACTGGGGGCGGGACGAACCGCAGGCGATGCTTTACTTAAGACTTATCTGCGCCCCGATGATGTTGGCTTCCAAGTAATTCAAATTCTGCGACAACCACGATCTGTGCGTACTCATATCTGGACCCTTTGGTCGATGCAGCAGGATTCCTAAATATTTTTAATAACTGTTAATTACTTTTAACAACGATTGAATTAGCAAAGTGGTCATGATAACCGCGACCATCTTTAGTAAAAATTGCCGGAAGAACTAAGCAAATTAAGAACGTGCGCAGACCAATACGTAAAGGTGGAACCAATTCCCCAGTCGTGAAATCAACTACCTTTAAATTAAGCATTTTTTGGCCGGCAGAAGCTTGTTGAAGGGCGGTAAGTACAGCAACCTCGGCAAAGAAAATTACTAAATTTAGGGAAGTCCTGGCGCCAAGGGTTTTCACGTTTATGAACGAGACGACCAAGTCGCACATCAGCCAATCCAGGACTAACGCTGAAAATCTACGCCCAAGGCCCGCTTGTTCCATAGCCCTAGGCTAGCCGCCCGCATGGCTAGACCTCATCTTCAGATATCGAAACATGGTTGTAACACAAGAGTTAGGCCTATTTAACGCCCAAGACCTAGTATTTCGCCATAACCAAACCCACCGAGGTAGGCCCATCGAAGCGCCTAACCAACGGCTGGATCTTCAAAGCATTTGAATCAGGAGCAAAATGTTTAAGAATTCATCTGAAATCTTCTCCTTCATTAAGAAGGAAGATGTAAAGCTAATCGATGTTCGCTTCATCGATCTTCCAGGTATTCAGCACCACTTCAACGTTCCAGTTGAATCATTTGATGAAGCTGTGTTTACCGATGGTCTGATGTTCGATGGTTCATCAATTCGTGGTTTCCAAGCGATTCACGAATCAGATATGAAACTTCTTCCAGTTCCAGGATCTGCATTTATCGATCCATTCCGTAAGGAAAAGACACTGGTAATTCTTTTCTCAGTTCACAATCCAATCGACAACACACCTTACTCACGAGATCCACGTGGCGTTGTTGGCAAGGCAGTTGAATATCTAAAGTCAACCGGCATTGCTGATACTGCCTTCTTCGCTCCTGAAGCTGAGTTCTATGTGTTCGATGAAGTTAATTTCTCAACTTCACAAAATGCTTCACACCACTTCATTGACTCAATCGAAGGCGCTTGGAACACAGGTGCATCACTTGAAGCAGATGGATCTGCTAACCGCGGATACAAAACTCGCTACAAGGGTGGCTACTTCCCAGTTTCACCAACCGATCAACTTGCTGATCTTCGCGATCAAATGGTTATGGCCCTTGGCAAGGTTGGCCTACTTGTTGAACGTTCCCACCATGAAGTTGGTACCGCAGGTCAGATGGAAATTAACTACCGCTTCTCTGACATTCTTTCAGCCGGCGATGATGTTATGAAATTCAAATACATCATCAAGAACGTTGCCTGGGAAGGTGGCAAGACTGCAACCTTCATGCCAAAGCCACTATTTGGTGACAATGGTTCAGGTATGCACGTTCACCAATCACTTTGGAAAGATGGCAAGCCATTGTTCTTCGGTGATGGATA
>DAIOGD010000036.1:0-6036 GCA_036745395.1 Candidatus Nanopelagicaceae bacterium
GCAGCCCAGCTGATTCTGGTTCAGCTTGTCTAGGTTCGAGTCCTGGTACCCCAGCAAAACAACTTAATATGTTCCAAATCTGGCCCCGTCGTCTAGTGGCCTAGGACTCTGGCTTCTCAAGCCAGCTACGCGGGTTCGAATCCCGTCGGGGCTACAACTTTTCCTAGGATTTTTAATTCATATATTTTTTGTAACCAACAGTCCAGTCGGGCGTGAAAGCAGCCTGACCGGCCTTTAAAGATATTTGCCCAGAACATACGAGCAAGTGGATTCGATTTTCAAGTTTATCTTTTAATCTGGCGCCATACGTCGCGGCGTAATACTGTGGAAAAAGATTCTTCTCACTTGTCGGATTTCCACCAACTTCAAGTGGAATTAGATGATCTTCCTCGTAGTCACGCATATCTAGATCGCCATTGACGTTGTAACCAGAATGAAGTTGCCGATACTTAAGCGCATTCGTGTAAGTCA
Source organism: Candidatus Nanopelagicaceae bacterium (assembly GCA_036745395.1). GTDB lineage: Bacteria > Actinomycetota > Actinomycetes > Nanopelagicales > Nanopelagicaceae > AAA044-D11. The sequence goes on from DAIOGD010000036.1 coordinate 472, forward strand.
CCGGCGGTCTAACTGTTTTGGTATAGCCAAGAACACAAATTGTTGAGGAGATATTTGCTTGGGTGACTCTTGGATCAATAGCACCAGGTGTTAATTTGAAATTTGGAACTCCAATAACCGAACCCTCTGCCGGAACTGAATTAAGAATTAAAAGCGAAGCTATTAGAGTGGCGTAGAGAGATTTACTTCTCATGGATTTCTTCTTTTACTTTCTATTTCTTATTTGAAACATACTCTGAAAGTCTGGCGGCAGTTGCAACGACTGCGGCTGCATGAAGGCGACCAGGTTGGCGGCCAAGGCGTTCTACCGGCCCCGAGATACTTACCGCAGCAATAACTTTATTGTTTGGTCCACGAACTGGCGCGGAGACAGATGCAACTCCGGCTTCGCGTTCGCCCACCGATTGTGCCCAACCACGACGACGTACAGCAGAGAGGGTTGCCGCAGTGAACTTCGCATTTACAAGTCCGCGACGTAATTTCTCTGGTTCTTCCCACGCTAGTAATACTTGTGCCGCAGAACCTGCCTGCATAGTTAATACAGTTCCAATTGGAACCGAGTCGCGTAATCCAGAGAGACGTTCCTCTGTTGCGACGCATATTCTTTGATCGCCGAGGCGACGGTAGAGCTGGGCGCTCTCGCTTGTCGCATCGCGCAACGTCGTGAGTGCGGAACTTGCAACAGATAACAGGCGGTCTTCACCGGCGGCAGAAGCCAACTCGGCCGAACGTGTTCCGAGAACAAAGCGCCCGGAATAATCACGGGAAACTAAACGGTGGTGCTCTAGTGCCACGGCTAAGCGGTGCGCGGTAGGTCGTGCGATCTTGGTCGCAGCTACTAATTCCGATAGCGAATGGGGACCGGCTTCAAGGCAGGCCAGGATTGCTACGGCTTTGTCTAAAACGCCAACTCCGCTATTCTTCTTGTCCACGATGTAATACTTTCATCTCATATATTGAAATGCAAGTTTTAGATCAAAATTTCCTAAAATATTTAATCGCTTAGGAAACGGGAAAAGGGAAGAGAAAGGGTTTCGATGGCAACCACGTTAGCGGAGAAGATTTGGGCCGATCACATTGTTTCAAGCAATCCTGGAGAACCGGATCTGCTTTATATCGACCTGCATTTGATTCATGAAGTTACTAGCCCACAAGCCTTTGATGGTCTGCGCCTTGCCGGACGAAAAGTTCGCCGCCCGGATCTAACGATCGCAACCGAAGATCACAACGTCCCAACACTTAATATTGATAAGCCGATCGCCGATCCAGTTTCAAAGCTGCAAGTAGATACCTTACGTAAGAATGCTGCGGAATTTGGCGTCCGTATCCATTCACTTGGCGATGTTGATCAAGGCATCGTTCACGTGGTTGGTCCACAACTTGGAATTACTCAACCAGGAATGACAATTGTTTGTGGCGACTCACATACTTCAACCCACGGCGCATTTGGTGCACTTGCGTTCGGAATCGGAACCTCGGAAGTTGAGCATGTCCTTGCAACTCAAACCCTGCCACTTATTCGCCCAAAGACAATGGCGATTAATGTTGAAGGAAAATTAAAGCCAGGTGTTACTTCTAAGGACATCATCCTTGCGATCATCGCAAAGATTGGTACCGGCGGTGGCCAAGGTTATGTTCTTGAATATCGCGGTTCTGCCATTCGCGAACTTTCAATGGAATCTCGCATGACCGTTTGTAATATGTCGATCGAAGCTGGCGCCCGCGCTGGTTTGATAGCGCCAGATGAAGTTACCTTTGAATATTTGAAGGCAAAGCCACACGCTCCTAAGGGCGCTGATTGGGATGCCGCAGTTGCATATTGGAAGACCTTACAAAGCGATCAAGGCGCTAAATTTGATAAAGAGATCACAATCAATGCCGACGATCTAGAGCCATTTGTAACGTGGGGAACCAACCCAGGCCAAGGTTTACCGCTAAATGCAAAGGTGCCAAACCCAGCTGAAATTAGCGATGCCGAAGAGCGCGGAGCAGCAGAACGCGCCCTCACATATATGGGCCTTACTGCGGGAACACCGCTCAAAGAAATTAAGGTCGATACCGTTTTCTTAGGCTCTTGCACCAATGGTCGTATCGAAGATTTGCGACAAGCTGCCGAAGTAATTAAGGGTAAGAAGATCAACGAGAAAGTACGCATGTTGGTTGTGCCAGGTTCCGCACGTGTGCGTCTGCAAGCAGAGGCCGAAGGGTTAGACAAGATCTATCTAGATTTTGGAGCTGAATGGCGTACCGCTGGTTGTTCCATGTGCCTTGGTATGAATCCAGATCAGTTAACAGTTGGGGAGCGAGCTGCTTCAACTTCAAATAGAAACTTTGAAGGACGACAAGGTAAAGGTGGACGTACTCACCTAGTTAGTCCGTTAGTTGCGGCTGCGACTGCAATTCGCGGCACTCTCTCATCACCAGCCGATCTTTAATCCAAAGCGAATATAAAAGCGAATTTAGAAAAGAATTAGGAGCAAAAATGGATAAGTATTTAACCCACACCGGAACCGTGCTTCCGCTTCGTCGTTCAAATGTAGATACCGACCAGATAATTCCTGCTGTTTACTTAAAGCGCGTTACAAAGAACGGCTTTGAAGATGGACTATTTGGTGCCTGGCGAAATGACCCAGAGTTCGTTTTGAACAAGCCAGAGTTCTCTGGCGCCACAATTCTTGTTGCTGGCGTTGACTTCGGAACCGGTTCGTCCCGTGAGCATGCCGTTTGGGCCTTGCAAAACTATGGCTTTAAAGTCGTTATTTCTAGCCGCTTTGCTGACATTTTCCGCGGCAACTCGCAAAAGGCTGGACTCTTGACCGTTGTGCTTCCACAAGAAGAGGTTGAGGCGATCTGGAACGCAGTTGAGGCCGACCCAAAGACAACCGTAACCGTTGATCTTGAGAGCAAGAGCGTTAAGTACGGAGATAAGAAAATCGCTTTTGAAATTGACGACTACACCCGTTGGCGTTTAATGGAAGGCCTTGATGACATCGGGCTAACTATGAAAAAGATTGATGAAGTCAGTGCATTTGAGGCAAAAAGAGCTTCTTTTAAGCCTAAAACACTGCCTGCGCTCTCTTAATTCAATTTCATTTTGCAAACTCTAAAGTAATAATTTAGAGTTTTTTACGCGTAAAAAGTGGATTTTTTTAATAATTATTAAAATCATAAATCGCGACACACCGCAAAAAATGCCGGTTCTATTTGTTTTTCGCGCGTAGATTTCCATTCACGTTAGACGAACGTCTAACTTTTACGCGTAAATAAGGGGAATTAATGAACAAGGCCCAGTTCATCGCAGCGCTTGCTCCACACTTCGACAACAACAAGAAGGAAGCAGCCCGCTCTGTAGATATCGTTTTTGACACCATCATTCGCACAATCTCAAAGGGCGAAGATGTAATGATCAATGATTTCGGTAAGTTCAAGAAGGTTGACCGTCCAGCACGTAAGGGACGTAACCCATTCACAGGCGAAACCATTCAAATCAAGGCAAGCAAGAAGGTTCGCTTCCTACCTGCAAAGTCTCTTAAGGAAGTTATCTCTGGCGCACGCAAGCTAGATGCTGCTCCAAAGCCTCCTGTAAAGGCTGCTCCAGTTAAGGCTTCAAAGGCTGCTCCTAAGAAGACCGTTAAGAAGGCTGCAAAGAAAGTTGTAAAGAAGTCAGCTAAGAAGTCAGCTCCTAAGAAGGCTGCAAAGAAGCGCAAGTAAGTAATTAAAAATTAGCGGGGGCCAAATCGGTCCCCGCTTTTTATTTTTATTAAGATAAACCTATGCCTACGAGTCGCACACTCACCGCTCCAAGCGGGGATCCACTTGGCACTAATCGAACTTTCAAAATTTGTTCCGCAATTGTTATTCCAATTTTGAAGGCGCTTACAAAGCGCGACTGGCGTGGCATGGAAAATCTGCCAAAGCAAGGCCCAGTAATCGTTGCCTGTAATCACATGAGTTATATCGATGTTTTGCTCTGGGCTCACTACCTTTACGCAAATGGTCGGGCACCTAGATATTTAGGGAAAGAATCTGTTTTCAAAGTCCCAGTAATTGGCCGAATTATTTATAACGCTGGCCAAGTTCCGGTTGCGCGCGAGAGCGATAAGGCATCGCATGCAATCAACCAAGCGTTAAAGATTCTTGAATTAGGACATTGCCTTGGCGTTTACCCGGAAGGCACATTAACCCGCGACGAGAATCTCTGGCCGATGGTTGCAAAGACCGGCATCGCTCGTTTGGCGCTAATGACTGGTGCGCCAGTAATTCCATTTGCGCAATGGGGCGATCAGAACATGATGCCTAGGTATAGCAAGAAAATTGTTTTTTGGCGGCGAACCAAGATTTCAATTTGGGCTGGAAAACCGGTTGATTTATCGAAGTGGGCGGGAAAGAGCGATGATCCAAAGGCGCTAGTTGAAGCAACTGCCGCAATAATGCTCGCAATTACTAAAATGTTGGAGGAAATTAGGGGAGAATCGGCCCCTGCGCAGATTTTCGATCCTCACAAATCGGAGCTGCCTCGGACCGGAAACTTTCTGAAGAATCAGAAGAATAATAAAGAGAAGAAGTAGGGAAATTTAAATGGCAAAGATTGCAGTACTTGGAGCTGGTGCTTGGGGCACCACGCTCGGACAAGTTCTCTGCGATGCCGGTCAAGAAGTTCTGCTTTGGGGTCGAAATGCTGATGTCATTTCGGAAATTAATTCTAAAAATTCAAATGAAAAATTTCTTCCTGGTGTAGTCCTGCCAGAAAATTTAACCGCGACAACAAATATTCAAGAAGCATTCGAATTTGGCTCTGCCATTGTTCTGGCAATTCCAGCGCAGTCGCTTCGAGAGAATTTGATGCACTGGAATGAGACCTTTCCAAAGCACCTACCAATAATTTCTACCCTTAAGGGAATCGAAGCCGATAGTCAGTTGCGAATGACTGAAGTCGTAACCCAAATACTTGGTACCTCACCGGAACAACTTGGGCTTATCACCGGGCCAAACCTGGCTGGCGAACTTTCACTTCGCCAACCTTCCGGCGCGGTAGCGGCATCATCAAATGCGCTTATTTCAAAGTTGATGATCGATATTTTCACCACACCATATTTCCGCGTCTATCCATCACAAGATTTAGTTGGTTGCGAGTTAGCTGGCGCAGCGAAGTCGGTAATTGCCCTAGCGGTTGGAATGGCGATTGGGTTAAATCTTGGTGAAAATACCCAGGCAATGATTATTACTCGCGGGCTTTCGGAAGTTGCTCGCTTTGGAAATGGTTACGGCGCCGATCCACTTACCTTCTTAGGTTTAGCTGGCATGGGCGACTTAGTTGCATCGTGCGGTTCTGGTTTATCGCGTAACCGAACATTTGGTGAAGCACTTGGTCGTTCTGGAAACATGGCAACCGCGCGGAAAGAAGTAACAAAAACAGTTGAAGGTGTTGCCTCGGCGGCGGCAATTCAAGAGTTAGCCCACCGCGTCGGAGTGGAAGTTCCAATCATTGAAGTTGTTTCGGATGTGGTTAAAGATCGGATTACTCCAGAAGATGCGATGACTCGAATCATGACGGTTTCAATGCGA
>DAIOGD010000036.1:6046-9098 GCA_036745395.1 Candidatus Nanopelagicaceae bacterium
GTTAAAGTTGGAATCGTAGCCGGCGGGAAATCCAGCGAACACGAAATCTCCTGCATCTCTGCGAATGGAGTCCTATCTGCAATTGATCGCGAGCTCTTTGAACCAGTATTGATTGGCATAACCAAATCTGGAAAGTGGGTTTTGCCACCGAGCGGTTATAAATTAACGATTGATGGCGATAAGTTGCCAGTAATTTCGGAAGAACTTCCAGAAACTACGATCGATAAATTAGATGTTGATCTTCTCTTTCCAGTTCTTCATGGGCCATATGGTGAAGATGGCACCTTCCAAGGTCAGTGCGAAATGGCTGGAATCAAATATGTTGGCTCAGGTGTTTTGGCATCTGCAACGGGTATGGATAAATCATTTGCCAAGCCAATCTTCCAATCACATGGGCTAAAAGTTGCACCCGGAATGGTGATTCAAAAGAGCGACTGGTTAATTGATGAACTTCGCATTTTGGCCGAAGCGACCAAGTTTGGAAATCCGCTTTTCGTTAAACCAGCTCGTTCGGGATCCTCGCGTGGAACCAGCAAAGTTAAGAAGGCGGATGAACTTAAGAAGGCAATTAATTTTGCTCTGGAGTACGACACCAAGGTTATGGTTGAGACCGCGATCGTGGGTCGCGAAATTGAATGTGCAGTTATGCAGGTAAATGGTGTCGCGGTAGCTTCACCGCTCGGTGAGATTAAAATTCTTGGAAATCACGAGTTCTATGATTTTGAGGCTAAATATTTAGATAATTCAACGCAGCTAATCACGCCAGTTAAATTGCCATTTGGCGTCCAAGAAGCAATCCAGGATTCTGCTACAACTGCCTTTAATGCTTTGGGTTGTGAGGGACTTGCCCGAGTTGATTTCTTCTACACCGACTCGGAAATAATTATCAACGAAATTAATACCATGCCAGGCTTCACGGCAACTTCGGTCTTTCCAAAACTATGGCAAGCCGGAGGAATTGGATATACGGAATTGATTACAAAGTTAATTCAAGCGGCGCAAGATCGTCCGCTTGATGTAACTCGTTAAATTGAATTAGTAAGAAGTTACTGGGCAGGTAAGGGTGCGGGTAATTCCTGGCACGCCTTGAACCTTTGCCAAGATTGCGCGGCCTAGTTCTTCCATGCTTGGTGATTCAGCACGCATGATTACATCGTAAGGACCAGTAACGCCTTCGGCCAGAGTTACACCTGGAATAGCGCCAACAGTCTTAGCAACGCTTGAGGCCTTGCCGACTTCGGTTTGAATAAGAATGTAGACCTGTACTGACATTTGGATTTCTCCTTTAACTGATTCAACCCACAGCGCTGTGATTGCAGGAGTTAAGGTTAGCGTCTCAAGTGTTAGTTTGGGAACCGGATTTTAGGCGCAAGATTTTCCAAGGGGAGGTGCGAAATTGGCGACAGAGAGCGAATTGATCGCAGCCCTTAAAGAAATCTTCGCCACCTCCGACCCTAAGGTCACAATCGGAATTGGTGATGATGGCGCAGTCGTTGCACCAACTCAATCTTCCAATGTCCTCGCGGCTGATATGGCTGTTGAAGGTGTGCATTTCAATCGAGCCTGGTCCACACTAAAACAAATTGGCGCGAAGATCACTTCAGCGAACCTTGCCGACATTTATGCCATGGGCGGCGTGCCAAAGTATTTATTAGTTAGCGCCGGCCTTCCTAAAGATTTCTCAATTTCAGAATTGCGTGAGCTGGCAACTGGAATAAAGGAAGAGGCAGCAAAAGTTGGCGCCTACGTGGTCGGTGGCGATATCTCATCGGCAAGTGAATTAGTTGTCTCGATCTCGGTCTTTGGCGAGGTTGAAAATCCGATTACTAGGTCGGGTGCGAAGGTGGGGGATGTTGTAATTCTCTCAAACTTAACCGGTAATTCAGCGGCGGGCTTAATCGAGTTAAAACTTGGTATCAACAAGGGGCCATTTGTAGCAGCGCATCTACAACCAATTGTTAAGTTTGAAATGGCGGCTGAATTTGCCAAAGGTCCAACCCGCGTTAATTCCATGAGCGATGTGAGTGATGGACTTTTTTCCGAACTTACAAATATCGCACAGGCATCGAATGTTGGAATTGAACTGGACACCAAGTTACTTTCTGCGCTTCCAGGATTTGGCACGCTCTCCTTTATCTCCGAACAATATGGAATTGATATTTGGGATTGGATCCTAAATGGCGGAGAAGATCACGCCTTTGTCGCCACAACTTCAAATGAAATCCCAAGTGGCGCAATAATAATCGGTCGGGTCATTGAGGGCGGCGGAGTTTCTGTGTTGAATTTAACCAATTTCAATCCTGGCGGTTATCGCCATTTTGCGAAATAACTGAAAGGATCGCCACATGTCACGCCAAAAACTTGAATCATTTCCTAAAGAGAAGTTGACCTTCGGTCCTTCGCCCCTACAACGTCTTGATCGATTGACGGAACACCTCGGTGGGAAAGTTGAAATTTGGGCCAAGCGCGAAGATGTTAATTCCGGTCTGGCTTACGGCGGAAATAAGACTCGCAAACTCGAATATCTTGCGGCAGATGCAATTGCAAAAGGCTGTGACACTCTGGTTTCTATTGGCGGCGTGCAATCAAATCACACTCGTCAGGTTGCGGCAGTAGCTGCTCACCTCGGCCTTAAGTGCGTACTTGTTCAAGAGCATTGGGTTGAGTGGGATGAAGTAAATTACGAAAAGACTGGAAATATTCTTTTGAGTCGAATCATGGGCGCTGAAGTTCGCCTCGATCCAGCGGGATTCGATATTGGCTTTAGAAAGTCTTGGGAAGAAGCAATTGCCGATGTAATTGCGCGCGGTGGAAAGCCATATGCAATTCCAGCTGGCGCATCGGATCACGAACTCGGTGGCCACGGATTTGCCGGATGGGCTTTTGAACTCGAAGATCAAGAAAAAGGTCTTGGTTTCAAATTTGATAATTTTATTGTTTGCTCAGTTACTGGCTCTTCGCAAGGCGGAATGATCGCGGGGCTGGCCCATAGCGATCGCGCAAAGAACATCATTGGAATTGATGCTTCGGCAACCGTTGAAAAGACTTGGGA
>DAIOGD010000037.1:0-8977 GCA_036745395.1 Candidatus Nanopelagicaceae bacterium
ATCCCCGCCGTTGCGGTTTACCTGATTTTCCAGCGACAATTAGTAAATGGACTCACTGCGGGTATTGGAAAATAAATGAAGGTAGTCGTTACCGGATCAGCCGGCCTCCTTGGAAGTGCGACTGCTAATTATTTAACCGAACAAGGCCATGAAGTTATTGGCGTTGATCGCAAGGATGGCGACTTAACCGATCTAGCATTTTGCGACAGCGTAATTGCTGGGGCAGATGCGGTCGTTCACTTAGGTGCAATTCCAAATCCAATCGATGTTCGCCAATACGAAGTTTTCAAGAACAACGCGGTCTCAACATTCGCGGTCTTCACCGCAGCCGCTCAAGCAAAGTGCAAGATCGTGGTTTATGCATCAAGTATTTCGGCATATGGCTTTGCTTATTCCGATGAATGGACTTCACCGGTTTATGCACCGGTCGATGAAAAACATCCAATGATTTATGAAGAGAGTTATGCCTTATCTAAAGAGGTAAATGAACTCTCGGCTTTGATGTGGTCGCGCAGGTGCGACACATCTTTTGTTGCGCTTCGCTTTCCTTGGACAAATATGCCGGATAAAACTTTGGAACTTGCCCGTCGTTTTGAATTAGAAAATACCGGACAAGTTTTAAATGAGGATCCACGTTTCCCTAAAGGAATTGTCGCCAAGATTCTTTGGACTTATTTAGATTTGCGCGACGCGGTCGCCGGAATTGAAGCGGTTTTAAATGCGGGAATCGCTAAGAAAGTCTCTGGAAGCAGCGCCTATGTTTTTGCCGCGCCCGACACCATGGCCCGAGAAGTAACTGAGAAGTTGATGAGCCAGTACCACCCAACGACCGAGCTGCGCGGCGACTTTTCAGACCACCAAGCCCCGCTAGATAGTTCGCTATTCATTAAGACCTTCGGCTATAGCCCGAAGTACCTGATCGACCGCTCTCAGATTTAGCCAGTTTCCCCTTTGGGTTGGCCCGGGGACCCCACTTTGGACGTGTCCAATTTATAACAAAAGCGTTACTAAGTTCTGGTGAAACTTCCTTGACCAGCGCACCGCTTAGTTCAAAGATAGGGCACGTGTAGGAGTCCTACACATATTACTTCTACGTAGAGAATGGAATATGAATGCGTCTAAAGAAAACTAAGCTCGCACTTGTAGCTTTGGTTTCTGTTGCACTTATCGGTTCAACAGTTCCACAGTCACAAGCTGCCGCGCTAAAGAATAAGCAACTTGAAATCTTTACCTGGTGGGCTTCAGGTGGAGAACTTGCTGGTCTAAATCAATTGATCAACTTGTACAAGGCACAAAACCCACATACAAAGTTTATTAACGCTGCTGTTGCTGGCGCTGCTGGAACAAACGCTAAGGGCGTACTTGTTTCTCGTATGCAAGCAAACAATCCACCAGATACTTTCCAATCACACGCTGGTGCTGAACTATCTTCTTACGTAAAGGCTGGTCAAGTACAAGACCTAACATTCCTTTACAAGCAACAAGGTTGGGACAAAGTATTCCCAGCAGGTTTGATCAAGGCCATCACAGTTAATGGCAAGATCTACTCAGTACCTGTAAACATTCACCGTGCAAACGTTCTATGGTGGAATCCAGCTTCTGCTGCAAAGGCTGGCATCACCGCAGCTCCTGCAACAATCGCTGAATTCAAGGCAGATCTTGCTAAGTTCAAGGCTGCAGGATTCGACGGAATTGCACTAGCTGGTAACGGCGACTGGGCAATTGCTCACCTATTCGATCAAATCCTTCTTGCTGACCTTGGAACAAAGGGTTACATCGGATTGTTCAATGGTTCAACAAAGTGGAACTCATCAGGAGTACAAACCGCTGCTAAGGATCTTTCAGACATCCTTGCTTACGGCAACTCTTCAAAGACACTTGACTGGCCAGATTCAAACGACCTAGTTGTTAAGACTAAGTCAGCTGGATTCGCAGTTATGGGTGACTGGGCATCAGCTCAATGGGAATCTGAAGGCTTCAAGCCAGGAACAGATTACGCATGGGCAGCTTTCCCAGGAACACAAAAGAACTACATGTGGTTGTCTGACTCATTCACCCTTCCAAAGGGTGCTCCAGATACCGATGCAGCAATTGCATGGTTGAAGCTTTCAGGATCACTAGCCGGACAAGATGCATTCAATCCTAAGAAGGGTTCAATCGCAGTTCGTACCGACTCAAATCCAAAGCTTTACGATGCTTACCTACAATCAGCTATGAAGGATTGGCACAAGCTTGATACATCAGCTGGCTCAATCGTTCACGGTGTAATGGGTAACAACGCGTTCATGGCAGCTTACGACTCAGCAGTCGGCAAGTTCTACCAATCAGGCGCACCAGCTTCAGGAATCTCAGGATTCTTGTCAGACCTAACTGCTGCTTATGCAACAGGTCAAGCTGCTTAATAGCATCAAATAGTCGCGGCCCTTTGGTTGCAACTAGCAAGAAATTGCAGAATTCTGGTGGGGGTAAAACCCCACCAGAATTTGCATTAAATTCAAGAGAATTCATTTAAATTCCCTTACAAAAGTTTTAGTTTTTCAATAGAGTTCGTGAGTATTTCCGAACAACTTAAGTTTTCGAGAGGCAGGCACATCAGTGGCCGTTAGAACCAAGAAACACGTTCAGAGCCCTTGGGGCGGTTTTTTCTTCGTTCTTCCTTCGATCGTAGCGATGTTGGTATTCGTCTACGGCATGATTGGTTGGACAGTTAAGGAATCACTTGGGAAGAAGACCAACTCATACACAACCGCTAAGGGTTTGGTTGGCCTAAAGAATTACCGTGATTTGTTCCACGACCCAGAATTTACCCACGCGTTTCAGAACTTGTTGAAGTTCACAATTGTTTTCATGGTTGGAACCCTTATTGCCGGTCTGATCATGGCACTCCTACTTGAAAAGGGTATTTGGGGCGAAGGTTTCTTCCGTTCGATCTATCTATATCCAATGGCGATTTCATTTATTGCGATGGGTACTTCCTGGCGTTGGTTGATGGACTCAACCCGCGATGCGAAAGCTACTGGTTTAAATAAAATTTTCTGGGACCTTCACTTAGGTTTCTTACAAAGCAATTGGTATTCATCGGAAAGGGGCGCGATGTATGCCATGGCGCTTCCGGCGATTTGGCAGATGTCTGGTTACATCATGGCGCTCTTCCTTGCTGGCTTCCGTGGAATTCCAGATGACCTTCGCGAAGCAGCCCGTGTTGATGGTGCAAGTGAGACCAAGATTTATCGTCACATCTTGTTCCCACAACTTAAGCCAACATTCTTGACCGTTCTTATTATTTTGGGCCACATCTCGATGAAGGTCTTCGATCTAATTTACGGTATCGCTTCAAAGTCGTACATAACGAAGGTGCTTGCAATCTACATGTGGCAGGTTATTTTTGATTTCCAGAACTTTGCTAAGGGCGCGTCAATCGCGATCATTATCTTGGTTCTCATCGCAGTTGCCGTTATTCCGTACTTGATTTATGTAGTTAAGACAGAGGAGCAAAAATAATGAGTAGCGATCTTCTGGAGCGAATATCCTCAAAAGATATTTCGCGAAATAAGCAGAGCTTGACCGGCAAGGAACAATTCTGGCTAGTCTTCAAGTACGTTGGACTTTGCTTCTTGACCCTAGTTGCAGTTGCACCGATCTACATCATGGTGGTCAACTCCTTTAAGGGAATCACCGGAGTGTCACAATCAGCTGCATGGAGCATCCCGCTTCATCCAAACTTTGCTGCTTGGGGTCCGGTTTGGGCAGTTCTGCGCGGCTCAATCGGAAGAACACTTTTCTTTGTGGTTCAGTCATCAATAATTTCGGCAATCATTGGTTCTATTAATGGTTATGTCTTTGCGAAATGGCGCTTCAAGGGTTCGACTTTCATTTTCACGACATTCTTGTTCGGCATGTTCATTCCGTATCAAGCGATCATGATTCCGTTGACCGAGTTCAATCACTGGGCTCACCTAACCGGATCAATTTACGTTTTGGTATTTGCCCACGTTATTTACGGTATTCCGATCTGTACCTTGATCTTCCGTAACTACTACGCGGCAATTCCAACTGAATTGATTGAAGCAGGTCGCGTCGATGGTGCTTCGATGGTGAAGATTTTCCGCACCATCATCTTGCCGCTATCAATTCCATGTTTCGTGGTTGTTCTTATCTGGCAGTTCACATCTGCTTGGAATGACTTCCTATTTGCAATCTTCCTAACTGGTGGATCACCACAACTTTCAGTTGCTACAACAGCGTTGAACTTCATTACCGGTTCTGGTAACCAGGTTTACTATGGAAATAACATGACGGCATCGTTAATCGTTTCGATTCCAACATTGATCGTCTATGTATTCCTAGGACGCTACTTCCTACGCGGACTTCTATCAGGTTCGCTAAAGGGTTAAAAGAAAAAGCGTTACAGCACTCCGTATTTAGCAAAGGCGGCCGAAGGGGACATTCCCTCTTTGACCGCCTTTCTAAATTGATTCTCGCCTGAGTTCTTCTCGATTACGCGTTCAACAACGGCATCGATAGCCTCAACCGGAACGATTGTTACACCATCAGAGTCGCCAACAATTAGATCTCCAGGATTGATCGTGACGCCATCGATAACACAAGAAACGTTGTGTTCAACGACTTCGTAGCGGCCATTGATATCGACTGGCAAAGTGCCCGTAGCAAATACTTTAAAGCCCATCGCATCGGTTCTAGATAGATCACGGGTAGGGCCATCGGTTAGCGCGCCCGCAACACCTTTATGAGCACATGCAGTTGAAAGTAATTCGCCCCAAAGAGCTGCGCGACCTGTGCGATTTGTTGGTGTTACATAAACCTGATCTTTGCCGACTGCATCTAGCGCTTTTAGTAAGCCGACATATGGAACTTCTGGAAAGGCATCGACTTCAACCAAGCGAACTGGGAAGGCATAACCCATCATGATTCCAGAGCCGCTAATCATCTTTATATCTTCTGCCAATACTTGGTTGGTGTAACCAAGGGCATCCAAGCAATCCGAAGCCAGCGCCGCGGTAAAGATCTTGCGTAGTTCTTCTAAGTTATGTTCTTTTGCCATCGTTAGCCCCAGATCTCTTTGATTTTACCCTTAAGGAAATTCGCACTTTCAATCATTTGGCCCATGCCATCAACGCCATCTTCAATTGAAACCCAACCATCAAAACCAACTGCTTTAAGGGTCCGGAAGATCGCATCGTAATCATTTAGGCCTTTACCAATTACTCCGTGCTTAAAGAAGGAAACATAACCTGCGGTGCCACCTTCTTGTGCGCGAAGGTCTTCGATTGTTCCATTTGCAAGGTAGCGATCACTGGCACCCATAGTAAGAACGCGGTGCTTTACCTTTTCGAGCAATTCAAGTGGTTCTTCACCTGCAGCTATTGCATTAGAAGGGTCGAATTGAACGCCGAAAATTGGCGAATCGATACGACCAACTAATTCCACAAAGACATCCATCATTTGCGCGAACTCAGGTTCGGTCCAGAAATCATCCTTGTAGTGATTTTCAATTACTAGAGTTACGCCAACTTTCTCGGCCTCAACCAAGCACTTTTCGATTGAATCAACGACGTAATTCATTCCCTCTTCACGGGTAATGTCCTTACGACGTTGGCCAGAGAGAACGCGGCAATATTTGGCGCCAAGTTCGGCTGACATTCGAATGCTATGAATCTCGTGATCGACTTGGGCTTGGCGAAGTTCTGGATCCGGAATTGTGAAATCAGGGGAGCAGCACATCATTGGAATGGTCATGCCAGCTGCCTCGACATACTTCTTGATCTTTGGCCATTCACTTGGATTCTTAAAGTCGTGGAAGTTGTTGTACATCTCAAGGCCCGGGATCTCCATCGCACCGGCCATATCGACCCACTCGTAGATCGATAATTTATCTGGAGCTACTAAATCTTTGATCCAACCTTTAGGAAATGCGGCAATCTGTGGCATTAATTTTTCTCCTGGTTTCTTCCGATAAATGAGAATTGCTCGAGATCTAAAACTGTTGCGGTAAATGGAATTGATTCATCGCTAATCCAATAAATACATCCAGCAGCAAGTTGTTCTGGGGTACTCATCTTGCCAAATGGCACATCGGATTTAGGAAGGTGCTCCCACCAGCCCTCTTTCATTCCTTGTTCAACCTTCATCGCCTTTTCACGATCGGTCAAAATCCAACCTGGGTTGATTTGGTTAATTCGGACTCCGTTAACACCATTGGCATTACCAAGGTTTCGAGTCATCGTAACCATCGCGCCTTTACTCATGGAATAAGCCAAGAGATTTGCTTCACCAGCATGGGCATTAACCGAGCCGATATTTAGTACCGCGCCCTTATTCTTCTTAAGTTCTGGGAAGCAAGCTTGAATCAAAAAGAGCGGGGCGTTCAAGTTAATCTGCATTAAGCGCATGTAGTTCTCGTAATCAATCGTTTCAATATTTGATTGATCAAAGGTTGCCGCGCAATTAACCAAGGAATCGATGCGACCAAATGCAGCTAAGCAATCGGCCACGATCTTCTTTGGGCTTGCTGGATCTACTAAATCAGCGATCGATAGCGCGGAATTAACACCGAGTTCGGCTACAAGAGCCTTGCCTTCGGCCTCAACTATTCCAGTTACAAGAACCCTGCCACCTTCACGCACGACCGAACGAGCGATCGCGGCGCCAATTCCAGAAGTTCCGCCAGTAACAATTACGACCTTATCTTTAAGGCGAGTACCTGTTGCTTGCATTGTTAGGCCGGCTTAATTACTGACTTAATGAATTCACCAGAGTGCATCTTTTCAAATGCGGTTTGCCATTGTTCTACTGGGAAAGTTCCACCGAGAACTGGAGTTAGATCCAATTGCTTGGTACCAAGCATGCGTAGAACTCGTTCCCACATTGGCCAGTTATGGCTAAAGGATCCTTCAAGTCGAACATTCTTTTGAACTAAAGGATCTAGTGAGAAGTTAACTGGTTGTGGTCCCCAGCCGACTTTAGAGATCCACCCATTTGGTCGAATAACTTCAAGTGCAATCTTTAGCGTTGCTGAAACTCCAGCAGCATCGACAACACCATCAACACCAAGGCCATCGACGGTTTGTGCCCATTCCTTTGGATCACCAATGATTACTTCCATGCCATATTTCTTGGCTACCTCTAAACGTTGTTTATCGCGTTCAAGTCCAACGATTGCAACTTCGGCGCCAGCAAGCTTTGCCATCGCACCGGAAAGAATTCCAATTGGTCCCGGACCTAAGATCAAAATGCGATCACCTGGGCGAACATGTCCTGGGGCAATAGTTGCAGAGTAAGCAACAGAGCAAGGTTCGGTCATCGATGCATGATCGAAGGAGACTGAATCTGGAATCTTATGTAGCAAGCGCGATGCGACCTTTGTATATCGAGTCATCGCGCCATTCACGCCGTAACCAAAGCCCTTGCGCGATGGATCCAAGTTATAAAGTCCTTGGCGCGACATCGCACCATGCATATTCACTTCGGCCGCGGTCTCAGAAACTACGCGATCGCCAACCTTCCAATCGGTAACCCGATCGCCAACTTCATCGACGACTCCGGCGAATTCATGGCCTAAAACAACTGGGTAATTTACTGGCCAAGAGTTAGTGCCTTCCCATTGATGTAGATCGCTACCGCAAACTGAGGCAGCTTCGACCCGAAGAATTACATCTTCTGGTCCAGCGACTGGGCGTTGGACTTCGCGAACTTCAACGCTATGTGGTTCGGATGAGAAATTAACTACCGCTTTAGACATATCTATTACTTCTCATTCTTTACTTTGACGTCACCAAAGCCATGAACGGCTTCGCAAATCTTTCGGAGGACTTCTTCCACGTTTCCAGCACCGCGACTAAATGAATCGGCATCGATTGCTAGGGGAGCACCAATTACAACTAGTGGCGCGCCATAAGAAGGACAGGCGATCGCTTGTTCAAGTGAAAGTCCACCAACAGCTTGGACTGGAACCGAAACCGCATCGACAACTTCCTTAAGTTGATCAAGTGGATTTGGCATGCGATGACCAGCAGCGGCAATTCCACGTCGCTCGTCATAACCAATATGGTGAATCACCATGTCACAACCAAGTTCTTCAAGTTCGCGTGCGCCTTGCACCATATCGGGACAACCTAAATTGTCGCCCATAACCTTTGCACCAAAATCATGACCAGCTTGAACAACACACTTAATTGTTTCTGGATGGGACCTTGCCATAACAACAACATGTGTTGCACCAGCTTTCGCCATCATCTCGGCCTCAAGATATCCACCATCCATGGTCTTCAGATCGGCAACAATTGGATGATTTGGAAACTCCGCGCGAAGTGCTTTAACGCCATGTAAACCTTCAGCCAAAATAAATGGCGTACCGGCTTCTAGCCAATCTACGCCGGCCCTAACTGCGGTATGTGCCATCTCCATGGCCTCTTTGATATCGGTTAAATCTAGGGATACTTGGACGATTGGTTTCATAACGAAAGTTTAATGACTAATGAGGAAAATTACCCTTCCCCTAGGAAAATAATTGCGGTTGAATACTCACAAGATGTCCCAGCATTTAGGAAGCTTCTCCGACCTCTCTTCGGCGTTGAAATTTAATCCGCCACAAACTCCAACCATTGATTCCAAAGAGTTAATTTCGATTTTTGGACAACTTCCAAAATTTCCAACGGACTTTCAAATCGAACGAGGAGCCACCTACGAACACGATGGCGTGAAGATAGAAGAAATTTCTTGGGATACCGGATACGGACCTCGTACCGAAAGTTATTTATTGACCCCAATAAATTCCACCGGACCATTGCCAGGCGCACTTTTTTTGCATAGCCACGATGATCTAAAGAGTTATGGGAAAGAGAAAGTTGTAGTTGGCGCCAAGAACCTAGATGAAGATTCTTATTGGGTAATTCGAGATCACTACGGCGATCGCGGCGCTGCTAACGAATTGGCTAAGTGCGGCTTTGCGGTTCTTGCT
>DAIOGD010000038.1:0-2915 GCA_036745395.1 Candidatus Nanopelagicaceae bacterium
TACCACATCCATGCTTCTGGATTAATTGGTTCGCCAACCGAACCAAGTAAACGAAGTGATGTTAAATCACAAGAGTTTGGAAATTCATCGCCCCACTTCATCCACGTTCTAATTAACGTTGGCGCGGTATACAAAATACTTACCTTGTACTTTTCAATAATTTCAAAGATGCGAGATTTGGTTGGGGTATCAGGGGTTCCTTCATACATAACTTGGGTTGCGCCATTAACCATCGGCCCATAAACCACATATGAATGGCCGGTAATCCAACCGATATCTGCGGTGCACCAATAAACATCTTTCTCGGCCTTCAAATCAAAGACTGCCTTATGAGTAAATGCAGTTTGGGTTAAGTAACCACCGGTTGAATGGAAGATGCCCTTTGGTTTTGCGGTTGTGCCAGAGGTATAGAGAATGAATAGAACATGTTCGGAATCGAAAAATTCGGCCTTATGTTCGCCTGATTGTTTTTCAACTAAATCGTGCCACCAAATATCTTTTGCACCCATCACAGTCTCTTGCCCAGTGCGCTTTACGACTAAAACATTTTCAACGGTTGGTGTGCCCTTGATCGCCTCATCTACCGCTGGCTTAAGTGCAAATGGTGCGCCACGACGAAAACCACCATCGGAGGTAATTACCAGTTTGGCCTCGGCATCATTGATCCGCGCGGTTAAAGAATCGGCAGAGAAACCACCAAATACAACCGAGTGGGCCGCACCAATTCGCGCACATGCCAGCATTGCAATCGCAGCTTCTGGAATCATCGGTAGATAAATCGCAACGCGATCGCCAGATTTAATTCCAAGTTCGGTTAACGCATTTGCCGCTTTGCTAACTTCGCGCAACATATCTTTATAGGTGTAAACCTTGGTATCGCCGGGTTCGCCTTCGAAGTAGAAAGCAACCCGATCACCGCGACCTTCAATTACATGGCGATCAATACAGTTGTACGAGGCGTTAATTTTTCCGCCGATAAACCACTTGGCAAAGGGAAGTTGCCAATCCAAAACGCGATCCCATTTACGATCCCAATGCAATTGTTCGGCTTGGGTCTCCCAAAACTTAAGGCGATCGTTCTTTGCCGATTCATAAAGTGCCGGCGTTGCATTTGCTTGTGCCACAAATTCTGGCGATGGTGGAAAGGAACGATCTTCATGAGAGAGATTTTCTAATTTGATTTGGTCGCTCATTTAAAAAAGGCTACCAGCCAAGAGTTTTCCCCACAATGGTTTTCTACCCAGAAAAATTTTGCCACCCAATCTCGATACGGCCAAGTGCGTACTTTTCACTTATTAGTTATTTCCAACTTAGGAAGTAATCAAGAAACTAATTAGAAAAGGGAGTAAAAATGTTTGGCACAATATTTAGCGTTATTTCAAATCTCCATATCTTCACCCTTGGCATCAAGGCCGTTGCGCGAATTGGAAAGTTAATCGCCCATAGCAACTTCGGGCTTTTGGGCTTGGACCGGGCCATGAGTTGGCTCGGACTTAATTAGGCCTCTTAAATCCAGATACCTCCAAGACGCTTAAGCGTGGGTTTTCCAAACTGCCCCAAAATATGGTGGGATATGCCGTAAGCCTCAGAGCCGACCCAATGATGTGCCAGGTGCGAGATTTACACCGAAATTCTTTAGCAATATCTAAAGAAATATCTGCATCAATGACTATTTAAATATTGGGAGATTCAAATGCCTATTGCAACCCCTGAAGTTTATGCCGCAATGTTGGACAAGGCGAAGGCTGGTGCCTTTGCATATCCAGCGATCAACGTTTCATCTTCACAAACCTTGATCGGTGCAATTCGCGGATTTGCGGAAGCAAAGTCAGATGGCATTATTCAAATCTCTTGGGGCGGTGCGGAATACCTTTCAGGTTCCACCGTTAAGAACATGGTTGATGGCGCAGTTGCGCTCGCCGAGTTCGCACATATCGTTGCAAAGAACTACAACGTAAATATTGCATTGCACACCGATCATTGCCCAGCAGAAAAGTTGGATGGCTTCATGCGTCCTCTTCTTGCAATCGGCGCCGATCGCATCAAGGCCGGAAAGTCACCACTATTTAACTCACACATGTGGGATGGCTCAGCCGTTTCCATGGAAGAGAACATGAAGATTGCTGACGAATTGATTACCAAGTCAGAAGCAGCCCGCACCATTCTTGAAATTGAAATCGGTGTTGTTGGTGGCGAAGAAGATGGCATCGAAGCAAAGCACGATGCAAAGCTTTACTCGACTCCGGAAGATGCCCTCCTTACTGTTAAGACTCTTGGTATGGGCGAACGCGGTCGCTACATGGTTGCCGCAACATTCGGAAACGTTCACGGTGTTTACAAGCCAGGAAATGTTGTTCTACAACCTGCAATTTTGAAGACCCTGCAAGATGCAGTTGCAAAGGAAAAGGGCCTACCAGCTGGTTCAAAGCCAATGGATCTCGTATTCCACGGTGGTTCTGGTTCGCTACTTTCAGAAATTCGCGAAGCACTTGATTACGGTGTTGTGAAGATGAATATCGATACCGATACCCAATACGCATTTACTCGCCCAGTTGTGGAACACATGTTTAAGAACTACGACGGTGTTCTAAAGATTGATGGCGAAGTTGGAAATAAGAAGGCATACGATCCACGCGCATGGGGCAAGGCTGCTGAAGCAGGAATTGCTGCACGTGTTGGCGTTGCTTGCGAAGATCTTCGTTCAACCGGAACTTCACTACTCGCCTAATGCCAGCAATCGTTCTGCTTGGCGCCCAATGGGGCGATGAAGGAAAAGGTAAAGCCACCGATCTACTTGGCGACCGCGTTGATTACGTAGTCCGCTATCAAGGTGGAAATAACGCCGGCCATACCGTTGTGATTGGCGATCAGAAGTACGCCCTTCACTTATTACCTTCTGGAATTCTTTCACCGAA
>DAIOGD010000038.1:3015-6752 GCA_036745395.1 Candidatus Nanopelagicaceae bacterium
GACAAGATCAATCGCATCGGTATTCGCGTGCAAGATTTATTTGATCCATCAATCTTGCGTCAAAAGATCGAAGGCGCGCTGAAAGATAAGAACCAAGTCTTAATTAAGGTTTTCAATCGCAAGGGAATCGAAGTAGAAGAAGTATTAAACGAATACTTGGGCTATGCCGAAATTCTGCGCCCATATGTAACCGATACCGCGCTCCTTCTAGATAAGGCACTTCGCGCAAATAAAAATGTCTTGCTCGAAGGATCGCAAGGAACCCTGCTCGACGTTGATCACGGAACTTATCCATTCGTAACTTCCTCAAACCCAACAGCTGGTGGTGCTTCTACCGGTTCTGGAGTTGGCCCAACAAAGATCACTCGCGTAATAGGAATTGTTAAGGCATACACAACTCGCGTTGGTTCCGGTCCATTCCCAACCGAGTTGTTCGATGAAGATGGCGAAAAACTTCGCAAGATTGGTGGCGAAGTTGGTGTTACAACCGGTCGCAACCGTCGTTGCGGTTGGTATGACGCACCAATTGCCCGTTACGCAGTTCGCGTTAACGGCCTAACCGATTTCTTCTTAACTAAGTTAGATGTACTAACTGGTTGGGAAAAGATTCCAGTTTGCGTTGCTTACGACATCGATGGCACCCGCGTTGAAGAACTTCCTTCATCGCAAACCGATTTCCACCATGCCAAGCCAATTTATGAATATCTACCTGGTTGGACTGAAGATATTTCTTCTGCTCGCACTATGGAAGATCTGCCAGCAAATGCGCGGGCTTATGTTAAATATTTGGAAGAGATTTCCGAAGCGCCAATTAGCGCAGTTGGAGTTGGGCCTGGAAGAGATGAAACCATCTCAGTAAGGGATCTCATTTGAAGGTTCTGCTGATTGGTTCCGGCGGGCGCGAACACGCTCTCGCAAGTGCACTTAATCGCGATCCGCAAGTTGAAGAACTTCACGTAGCTCCAGGAAATCCAGGTATCACCGAGATTGCAAAGTGCCACCAATTAGATATTGGCGACAATGCCGCAATTGTTAATCTGGCGAAAGAACTTGCAATTGATTTAGTTGTAATTGGTCCAGAAAAACCATTAGTAAATGGCGTTAGCGATGCTTTAGCAAAAGCAGGCATTGCTTGCTTCGGTCCATCAAAAGCAGCTGCGCAATTAGAAGGATCAAAAGATTTTGCAAAGCAAGTTATGCGCGATGCCGGAGTACCAACTGCAAAATCATTTACCTGTCGAAACCGGGAAGAAATTGAAGCAGCGCTAGATAAATTCGGTGCGCCATATGTAGTTAAGCACGACGGACTTGCCGCTGGTAAAGGCGTTGTTGTTACCGATGATCGCGAATTCGCAATCGAACATGCCTTGCAATCCGATCAAGTTGTTATCGAAGAATTTTTAGATGGTCCCGAGGTTTCGCTCTTTGGAATTAGCGATGGCCAACATGTAATTCCGATGCAACCAGCCCAAGATTTCAAGCGCGCTTTTGATGGCGACTTAGGACCAAACACAGGTGGCATGGGTGCCTATTCACCGCTTCCATGGGCGCCAGATGAAATTATTGAAGAAACTTTGGAGCAAGTTTTAAATCCAACGATTGCGGAAATGGCCGCACGAGGAACACCATTTGTTGGATTGTTATATGCCGGCCTTGCGCTAACTTCGCGCGGTACAAAAGTTATTGAATTCAATGCCCGCTTTGGTGATCCAGAGACCGAAGTATTAATGCCAAGACTTGAATCACCACTCGCACAATTACTTTATGCCGCAGCCACCGGAACGCTAAAAGAATTTGGTGATTTATTGTGGCGAAAAGAATCTGCCGTAACTGTTGTACTTGCTAGTGAGGGATATCCCGCTTCGCCAAAAACCGGCGAACCACTTATGGGAATTAATCCAAATTCGCACTCAATGGTCTTTCATGCTGGCACCGAATTAAAGGATGGAATTCTCCATTCCGCCGGTGGCCGCGTATTGGCCGTAACTGGACTTGGGAGTGATTTAACCGAGGCCCGCGACGCGGCCTACCGAACAATCTCGAAAATTACCCTTCGCGGTAGCCATTACCGCAGCGATATTGCGCTCAATGCGTCGATTGCAGAGAAGGGCAACTGATGAACGATAATTCACCTATGAGCCTGCTCGCCCAAAGATACGCATCCGGGGCGATGCGCGAAATTTTTTCACCCGAATCAAAAATAATTTCTGAACGTAAATTGTGGATCGCAGTAATGCGCGCCCAATCAAAACTTGGCCACGCGATTGATGAAAAAGTAATTGCCGATTACGAAAAGGTAATTACCAAAGTTGATCTAGCATCAATCGATGCTCGCGAAAAGCAAACCCGTCACGATGTAAAAGCTCGGATCGAAGAGTTCAATGCATTAGCAGGTCACGAAGCAATTCACGCCGGAATGACTTCGCGCGACCTAACTGAAAATGTTGAAGCAATGCAGATCCGCGATGGATTGCAATTAGTACATAACCGCGTTGTTGCCACCCTTGGTCTACTTGGTGATCGCGCCCTTGAATATATCGATCAACCAATTGCCGGACGTTCCCACAATGTTCCAGCACAAATCACAACTCTTGGTAAGCGCTTTGCTTCATGTGCTGAAGAGTTACTTTTTGCTTACGAGCGACTTGAAAATCTAATTTCTCGCTATCCAATTCGCGGCATCAAGGGTCCGGTTGGTACCGCGCAAGATTCAGTCGATCTACTTGGTTCATCCGATGCGCATGCAAAACTTGAAAACGAAATTGCAACGTATCTAGGCTTTGAAAACGTTTTGGATTCCACTGGCCAGATCTACCCACGTTCATTCGACTTTGATGTCGTAACAACATTGGTTCAACTTGCCGCAGCACCTTCGTCATTTGCCACTTCAATTCGTTTGATGGCCGGCGCCGAATTAGTTACCGAAGGTTTTAAAGCTGGCCAAGTTGGTTCTTCCGCCATGCCACACAAGATGAATACAAGATCCTGCGAAAGAGTTAATGGCTTAGCCGTCGTACTACGTGGTTATGCCTCGATGGTTGGCGAATTATCTGGCGACCAATGGAATGAAGGCGACGTTTCTTGCAGCGTTGTCCGTCGCGTTGCAATTCCTGATGCTTTCTACGCCTTTGATGGATTAATCGAAACTTTTCTAACCGTGCTTCGTGAATTCGGTGCCTTCCCAGAGGTAATCGCTGCGGAATTAACTAGGTATCTGCCATTCCTAAGTACAACAAAGATTTTGATGGCATCGGTCAAAGCGGGCGTTGGTCGCGAAGTTGCCCACGAAGTTATTAAGGAACACGCAGTTGCCGCTGCCCTTGGCATTCGCGAAGGAAAGCCAAACTTACTTATTCAAGCGATCGCTGAAGATTCTCGAATCCCACTTAACTTTGAAGAATTAACTGCCTTGATCTCTAAACCGCTTGAATTTGCTGGCGATGCCGCAAATCAAACGAAGCGAGTTGTTAATCGCATTGAAGCGATTACTTCCGCGCATGCGCAAGCCGCGCAGTACGTTCCTGGCCAAATCCGGTGACGCTCGTGCTACCCGGATGGCAACATCTGCGCAGCGGAAAAGTTAGAGACCTCTATACAAATTCAGATGATGAATTATTAATAGTTGCATCCGATCGAATCTCGGCCTTTGATTACATCCTGCCAACCGAAATTCCTAATAAAGGAAAGTTACTAACCCAATTATCTTTATTCTGGTTTGATTTCCTAAAAGATGTCGT
>DAIOGD010000038.1:6762-8893 GCA_036745395.1 Candidatus Nanopelagicaceae bacterium
GTTTCCGGTCGAATGCGTTGCCCGCGGTTACTTAACTGGAAGCGGCTGGGCGGAATATCAAAAGACCCAAAGTGTTTGTGGAATTAAATTGCCCGCCGGTTTAACCGATGGTTCAAAATTGCCAGAACCAATCTTTACTCCGGCGACAAAAGCCGAAGATGGCGAACACGATGAAAATATTACTTACGAACAATGCGTTGAAATTATCGGACCACAAGCTTCGGAGATTTTGCGCAAATTAACGATCGCCCTTTATTCAAAGGCCCACGATTATGCGCAGACCAAGGGAATCATCTTGGCCGATACTAAATTTGAATTCGGAATCGATCCGCAAGGCCAAGTTTGCTTGGGCGATGAAGCGTTAACTCCAGATTCGTCCAGATTCTGGGACGCCACCACGCGCGACTCCTTTGATAAGCAGTTTGTTCGCAATTGGCTAATAAACTCGGGCTGGGATCGCAATTCAACCCCACCAGCTTTACCTGACGATGTAGTCAAAAAAACCCAAGAACGTTATGCCAGCGCATATCAATTGCTAACCGGAAAGGCTTTTAATTAAATGGCAATCATCGTCGTAGAAGTAATGCTCAAGCCAGAGATTTTGGATCCACAAGGACAAGCAGTTGGTTCGGCGCTTCCGCGCCTTGGTTTTAACTTTGCAAAATCGGTTCGCCAAGGAAAGCGATTTGAAATCGAAGTTGAAGGAACCCCAACAGCAGAACAACTAGCGCAAGTTGAAGATGCGGCACACAAATTACTTTCAAACCCTGTTATCGAAAATTACACCGTGAAGGTTGAGGGCTAATGTCCCTTCGCGTTGGAGTAGTAACTTTTCCAGGATCGTTAGATGATCGCGATGCGGCCCGCGCAGTTGAAAAAGCCGGCGCTATTGCAGTTCCGCTTTTCCATGCCAGCGATGATCTGAAGGAAGTTCAAGCAGTAGTTCTGCCTGGAGGTTTTTCCTACGGCGACTATTTGCGTTGCGGTGCTATCGCGCGCTTTGCCCCGATTATGAATTCAATCGTTACCGCCGCTGAACATGGTTTTCCTGTTCTCGGAATTTGTAATGGCTTTCAAGTTCTATGCGAATCGCACCTATTGCCAGGCGCGCTGACTCGAAACCAAGGCTTACATTTCTTATGCCGTGATCAAAAGCTAAAGATTGAAAACACAAAGACCATGTGGACCAATGGCTTTAGCGAAGGCCAAGAGGTCGTGATTCCACTTAAGAATGGCGAAGGCTCCTTCCAATGTGATGATGCAACGCTAAATATTTTGGAATCCGAAGGCCGAGTAATTGCGCGCTATGTAGATTTTGATCCAAATGGTTCCCGTAATTTAATTGCTGGAATTACAAATGAACGCGGAAATGTTGTTGGCTTAATGCCGCACCCAGAACATGCAATTGAATCTTTAACCGGACCTAGCGAAGATGGTTTGCTCTTCTTTAAATCTATCTTGAATCAATTGGTAGGGCGCTGATGGCACTAGATACCGTTGCTAGCGCGCAAGCTAATCCAGACGCAAAGCAACCTTGGGCCGAACTTGGTCTAAAGGAAGATGAATACGCCCGCATTAAAGAAATTCTTGGTCGCCGCCCAACCGCAAGTGAATTGGCGATGTATTCGGTTATGTGGTCTGAGCACTGTTCATATAAATCTTCCAAGGTTCATTTAAAACAATTCGGTGAGAAAGCACCAAAGTCCGATGCCTTATTAGTAGGTATTGGTGAAAATGCTGGTGTTGTAGATATTGGCCAGAATTACGCAGTAACTTTCAAAATTGAATCGCATAACCACCCATCATTTGTTGAGCCATATCAAGGCGCTGCAACCGGTGTTGGTGGAATTGTTCGCGACATTCTTACGATGGGTGCGCGTCCGATTGCAGTAATGGATCCACTTCGTTTTGGTTTAGCCGATGCCGAAGATACCCGTCGCGTACTACCGGGAATCATTGCTGGTGTTGGTGGTTACGGAAACTGTTTAGGTCTGCCAAATATTGGCGGCGAAGTTGTATTCGATGAAACCTATGCCGGCAATCCATTAGTTAATGCTTTGTGTGTTGGCGTTATGAAGCACGAAGATATCAAGTTGGCCAAAGCACATGGCACCGGAAATCTAGTTGTTTT
>DAIOGD010000039.1:0-8564 GCA_036745395.1 Candidatus Nanopelagicaceae bacterium
TAGCTTTGATGTCCAGTATCAAAAAGAATTACATCGTTTGGAGATTCAAAGATTCGGTGAAGCGCAACGGAAAGTTCAACAACTCCCAAATTTGGGCCGAGGTGGCCACCGCTTTTCGAAACTTTTTCAATTAAGAAATCACGAATCTCACCAGAAAGTTCGGCCAATTCTGGGTAGGAAAGCTTTGCTAGATCTGAAGGACCTGTGATGCCTTCCAAGTATTTGGACATGCTCAAAGTGTAGATCAGTCAGGGCTTAATTGAGCAGCGAGCGTAATACGTACTGCATGATGCCGCCGTGGCGGAAGTAATCCGCTTCCCCTGGAGTATCAATACGTACGATTGCTTCAAAGCTCTTATCCCCGGCAGTCACCTTGACCGTCTTTGGAGTATTTCCATTATTTAGCTCTTCTACACCGGTGATGTTAAAGACTTCGTCGCCGGTTAACCCAAGAGATTGCGCATTCGTTCCGTTGGCAAATTGCAATGGGAGCACGCCCATTCCAATTAAGTTAGAACGGTGGATGCGTTCAAAAGATTCAGCAATAACGGCTTTGACACCAAGTAGCGCGGTTCCCTTAGCAGCCCAGTCGCGTGATGAACCAGAGCCGTATTCTTTTCCAGCAAGAATTACCAATGGAACACCAGCTACTTGATAAGCCATCGATGCTTCATAAATTGTTGTCTGCTTGCCACCATCTAGGAAATTTTTAGTGAATCCACCTTCAACTCCATCAAGCAACAAATTCTTTAAACGAATGTTGGCAAAAGTTCCACGGATCATTACTTCGTGGTTTCCACGACGCGAGCCATATGAGTTGAAGTCTGCGCGCTCAATTCCATGCTCTGCCAAATACTTTCCGGCTGGTGAATCGGCCTTGATATTTCCAGCAGGCGAAATGTGATCGGTCGTTACTGAGTCTCCGAGAATCGCCATAACCCGAGCTCCAGTTACATCTTTGACTGGCTTGGGATTGCGTGGCATTCCTTCGAAATAAGGAGGCTTGCGCACGTAGGTAGATTTTGGATCCCATTCAAAGGTATTCCCAGTCGGTGTTGCCAGCGACTTCCAACGATGATCGCCCTCAAAGACGCTTGCATAATCTTTCTTAAACATTTCAGAAGATATTGATGAATCGATTACCGATTGGATTTCTTCTGGAGATGGCCAAATATCTCTAAGGAAAACTTTATTTCCGGATGAATCAGTTCCAACCGGATCTGATTCAAAATCATGATCCATCGTTCCAGCCAAGGCATAAGCAACAACCAGAGGTGGTGATGCCAAGTAATTCATCTTTACATCAGGACTAATGCGACCTTCAAAGTTTCGGTTACCAGAAAGAACCGCTGAAACCGCAAGATCGTTCTCGTTTATAGCTTTACTGATTTCAACTGGAAGTGGGCCCGAGTTACCAATACAAGTAACACATCCATAACCAACCAAGTTAAAGCCAAGTGCTTCCATATAGGTGGTTAAGCCTGATTTATCGTAATAATCAGTTACGACCTTGGATCCAGGTGCCAAAGTTGTCTTAACCCATGGCTTACTCTTCAGACCTTTTTCTACAGCATTCTTCGCAAGCAATGCGGCGCCAATCATGACGCTAGGATTTGAAGTGTTTGTGCAAGAAGTAATTGAGGCAATTACAACCGCACCATTTTGAACCGAAGTAGCTGTTCCATTTACAGAAACTGGAATTGCAGAGCTAGAAGTTTTATCAGAAAAATATGTCGGGGCTACCTTTTCATACGAACTCTTCGAATTTGATAGCGAGATTCGATCCTGCGGACGCTTTGGTCCCGCGATTGAAGGTACAACTGTTGCCAGATCTAATTCTAAATTCTCTGAGAAACGAGGCTTAGCCGATGGATCGTGCCAAATACCAATTCGCTTTGCATACTCTTCCACGAGCGTAATTTCATCTTCCCCGCGCCCAGTAAGAGTTAAGTAACGAATAGTTTCTTCATCAATTGGGAAAATTGCGCAGGTTGATCCATATTCTGGTGACATATTTCCAATTGTGGTGCGGTTTGCCATCGGGAGCGCAGTAACTCCTGGGCCATAAAATTCTACGAACTTTCCAACGACTCCATGCTTACGAAGCATTTCGGTAATCACCAATACCAAGTCGGTAGCGGTAGTACCTGTTGGGAGTTCGCCATTTAATTTAAATCCAACAACTCTGGGGATCAACATTGAAACTGGCTGGCCAAGCAAGGCAGCTTCGGCTTCAATTCCGCCTACGCCCCACCCGAGAACTCCAAGACCATTGACCATTGTGGTGTGGGAGTCTGTTCCTACAACGGTGTCTGGATAAGCACGAAGTACGCCATCCACATTACGGGTCATGATTACGCGAGCTAAATATTCAATATTTACTTGGTGAACAATTCCAGTACCTGGTGGAACTACTTTAAATTCATCAAAGGCAGTTTGGCCCCAACGTAAGAAGCGATAACGCTCTTGATTTCGTTGATATTCGATATCGGTGTTCTCTTCAAATGAAGTCTTGGTACCGAAATTATCTGCAATAACCGAATGATCGATAACTAATTCTGCCGGAGCTAGCGGATTTACTTTGCTGGCATCGCCGCCTAATTCAACGATTGCTTCGCGCATAGTCGCCAAGTCAACAACGCAAGGTACGCCAGTAAAATCTTGCATGATTACACGAGCGGGTGTGAACTGAATTTCGGTATCTGGCTCGGAATCTGGATTCCAATTAGCTAGCGCCTTGATCTGATCGGCGGTGATATTCGCACCATCTTCGGTGCGGAGTAAATTCTCGAGTAGGACCTTTAAGCTAAAAGGAAGGGTTGCGCTTTCAGGCAATTTAGAAATATCAAAAATTTCATATTTCTTGCCGGCAACTTCGATTGTGGTCTTTGCGTCAAAGGAATTCTTACTCACACCGCTATCTTAGCCACGAGTGAAGCGGGCGATGCATTCCATATGTTGGGTCATTGGGAATAGATCGAAGCCAACGATGTGATCTAAGTGATATCCCCCGGCTTCGAGCTGTTTTGCGTCACGGGCAAGTGAAGCCGGATCGCAGGAAACGTAAACGATGGTCCGTGGGTTTTTAGCCAGCATCTCGCGAACAACTAATTCCCCAGCCCCGGTACGTGGTGGATCCAAAAGAATTACATCGACCCGTTTAATTGCCGGAAGTTTCTGTTCAACTCTTCCAGAGTGAACTTGAACTTGCTTAACCTTGTCAAAGATTTTCATGGCATCTTGCGTTGCCCGGTGGCTAGATTCAATTAAGTGAACTTTGCCGATATCGCCAACGTCATCAGCCATTGGCGCCGTGAATAAACCTACGCCTCCGTAGAGATCGCAGACATGATCCCCGGCTCGAAGTGCTAACAAATCCATCGCAAGTGAGACCAAAGTATTTGGTGCGTTTTTATGAGCCTGCCAAAATGAGGTGGGTGAAATTTCATAGGAGTACTCTCCGACGACTTCATGCAACTGAGTTGGGCCGGCCAAACTTCGACCGCCTCTAGATAAATTGCGTTCTCCGGAACTTGAAACGCTAACTTCTAATCGATCATCGCCCTTCCAAGTGCGCGAAAAGATCTCTGATCCATTTATCGCTTCAACCGCAATTAGGCACTTATCAATTTCTGTGACTTCATTACTCCTTGAAGAGAATAGGCCTGGCTTGCCACTTTTTGATATTGCAAAATCCATTCGAGTTCGCCAATGCAAGCCATCTTTAGGTTCCACGGCATGAACATCTAAATCAATCTCCATCTTTCCAAGACGTGAGAATTGCTCTCGAATAATTGTGCGTTTTAATTCGGTCTGGGCGCCAATTTCAATATGTTGAAAATCGCATCCGCCGCATCCGCCCGGTACCGCGTACTTACAAGGTGCAACGACGCGATCCTTGGAAGCTTGCAATATTTCAATTGCATCTGCGCGTGCCATCTTGGAAGAGACCGATGTAATTTCAACAACTGCTTTTTCACCAGTGATTGCATGTCTTACGAAAATAACTTGTCCGTTATGGCGGGCAATAAAGTGGCCACCATGGGCGACTGGTCCGATATCTACGGTAACCCGATCCCCGACGACTAATTCTGGGAGAGATTGCGGGTTTGATTCCATGAGGCCACCTTATGGGTGTAAGTTGTACTTCGTGCACGTAGTCATCATGGGATGTGGTCGCGTCGGATCTGGTTTAGCCATTGATCTCGAAAATGCCGGACATTCAGTAGCCATAATCGATCAGAACCGCGAAGCATTTCGTCGCCTAGGCGCAGATTTCAAAGGTAAGACAGTCGCTGGCGTTGGCTTTGATCGTGACATTTTGCTTGAAGCCGGAATTGATAAGGCCGAAGCATTTGCTGCGGTTTCAAATGGTGATAACTCAAATATCCTCGCCGCTCGTGTTGCCCGCGAGACTTACGGCGTTCAAAATGTTGTTGCGCGAATCTATGATCCAGCCCGCGCCGAAATTTATCAGCGTCTTGGCATACCAACTGTTGCGACCGTTCTTTGGGCGACCGATCAAATCCTTCGCCGCTTAGTGCCGGAAGGAACTAGATCAGAATGGCGCGATGCAAGTGGCGTTGTTCAACTTTGCGAAGTGCACCTTCATAAGGAATGGTTTGGTCAACCAGTCTCACTAATCGAAGAGGTCACAAAAGCACGCGTGGCATTTGTAACTCGACTTGGTGAGGGCATGATCCCAACTGAAAAAACTGTGATTCAAGAGGGCGACCTAGTCCACGTAATGGTGGCCGATAAGGATTTGCCTACAGTTGAAGCCGTTCTAGCAAAATCACCGGAAGAGGCGTAAACAATGAAAATTGCTATTGCTGGTGCCGGAAATGTTGGTCGCTCTATCGCACGCGAATTGCTCGAAAACGGTCATCACGTACTATTAATCGACCGCGATCCAAAGGCTTTAAAGATGGATAGCGTTCCAAATGCTGAGTGGTTACTTGCAGATGTCTGCGAAATTTCATCATTAGATAATGCCAAGCTAGATACTTGCCAAGTCCTAATCGCAGCTACCGGTGATGACAAGGTTAATCTTGTTGCCTCACTCCTCGCTAAGACCGAATATGGCGTGCCACGCGTGGTTGCTCGAGTCAATCACCCAAAGAATGAATGGATGTTTGATGCCTCATGGGGTGTCGATGTTTCGGTATCAACCCCTCGAATTATCTCCGCTATCGTTGAAGAAGCAGTATCGGTTGGCGATGTCGTTCGACTATTCCAACTTCGCAAAGGCGAAGCAAGTCTGGTTGAAATTACCCTTCCGGACAGTGCAAAGGCTTGTGGTCGCACCGTAGAAGAAGTGAAGCTTCCAGAGAATGCGACGCTTGCTGCAATTGTTCGTGATGGCCAAGTGATCCCACCGCATTCACATGATGTTTATTCATCTGGCGATGAGTTGATCTTTATTGCAACCGCAGCAGCTGAAGCAGAATTAAAGGCCTGTTTTATTTCTTAGTTACAGGGACTGATTTAATAACTAACCAAGTTCCCCACAAAGTCACTAAATAAAGTGGAAATCCCAAGAATACATTTGCGATTCCAAGAGCATTTAGCGCATTGGCTTTGTACAGCGGATATTGAATAATTAAACGAATCGCAAAGAGCCAGAACCATATCCAACTGGCTCGGGAATAAGCCTTGCTGCGCTTGGGATCTTTCCGCCAAGCAAAATTTTCTCCCAGAATCGGGCCAAGCATTACGCCAATTAATGGCCATTTGATCAGAATTGAAAGTAGATAGACAATTGCAAAAGCTGAGTTCTTCCAAAGACTTGGCGCGTAATAACTCTTAGCGCTTCCGGTCTTCCAAGCGAACCATCCGCAAAAAACCACCCCGATGAACCCACTTATCGAATGCATCAAGGTGTCTTTGCGAAAGATTCGAAGGATCATTAGCGCTAAGGCGCAGCCAATTGAAATATATAAACATTGGCGAAGATTATGTGTGATGTTAAAAGCTAATAAGAAAATAAGCGATGGAACCGTTGAATCAAAGATGCCAGCCTTGCCACCAAGGGCATTTATTACTTTGGACTTATCTTCTTCTTGCACTAAGAACTCTTACCGGTAGAACCAAAGCCACCAGAACCGCGATCGCTACCTGGCAAGGAATCGACCTCGATAAATTCAGCGGCCTCAACTTGTTGAATGACTAATTGAGCGATTCGATCACCCTTCTTAAATGAGATCGCATCCTTCTGATCATGGTTTATCAAAATAACTTGAAGTTCGCCTCGGTATGCCGCATCAACGGTTCCTGGCGTATTCACAATTGATACTCCATGCTTGAGCGCTAAACCCGACCGCGGATGTACGAGTGCAACATATCCATTTGGCAGCGCTAGTGAAATTCCGGTTGGAACAAGTGCTCGCTCCCCTGGTTGCAAGGTTACATCAACGCGCGTTGCAAGATCAGCGCCAGCATCGCCCGGCTTTGCATATTTTGGCATTGGCACAGATTCGTCTAAGCGCTGGATTAATACTTTTACACTCATGGATTGATCTCGAATTCTGGATCGACGAAAGCTAATAATTCTGGGTGTGCGGTAACGTGATCAATATAAGCCTTTGGCGCATTCTCTAGGAAATGCTTCATCGGGACGATAATAAATAGCGCTGATGCTTTAACCGCGACCGAGCCATCGGGTGAACCAATTCGTCCTTCAGCAGCACAATAGACTTTGCGATTTTCTTGACCAGTAATTTCTGCTGAAATAAATAGTTCTGAGCCAATTGGTACTGGCAACATAAAGTCAGTCTCTAAGCGAGCGGTAACGGCTGGAGATCTGATCAACCACATTAATTTTCCAAGTGCTTCATCAAAGGCAAGTGATAGCAATCCACCATGAGCTAGGCCAGGTGCGCCTTGATGGTTCTCGGTAACAGTAAATTTCGCAGTTAAATTTTGGCCAGATCCAGCATGCGCAACTAAATGCAATCCAGTTGGATGTAATTCTCCGCAACCAAAACAATGACCGAAGTGGGAAGGGATTTGAGTTCCGGGCTCTGGCGCCTTTGGATGGCGAGGTGGGACTATCGCACCTACTGGTGGCACAGTGCTTGGGACTCTGCTCATGACGATAAGCCTAACCTGCTTCTCTAAAACATTCCTTATTCTCGCCTTATTCAGACCTTGTATCGAGCCCAATAAATATGCTTGAAGTAGTGTTAAGGCATGCAACCTGCGAGTAAGAATCGCCACAAAAATTTGGACTACGGCGTTCCGCTTTACTCTGAAAAAATGAGTTGGCCAATTTGGCTCTGGGCTTTTATCGCCTTCATGAGCGGGTCAATTGACCTAGCGGTTTGGGCTGCGCTTAGCGTGGCAACAACATTTGCCGTAACTATTTTCTCAGCGCTCTTAATTATTTATGCCAATGGGAAATCTTCACTTCAAATTACGGTAACAAAAGGTTGGCTCTTGGTTGGCCCGGCGGCAATCGAGCGAGCCTTTATCCATAATTTCCAAGCCCTGGATGCCACAGAATTAAAGAGAGCACGGGGCGTTGAAGCTGATCCCGCTTGCTTCATGGAACTTCGTTTCTGGGTTAACCGCGGAATAAAGATTTCAATTCGCGATCCAAAAGATAAGACCCCCTACTGGTTGGTTAGTACCAATAAGGGGCCTGAATTAGTTAAATTATTAAATCTTGCAGATCATTAAGCGCAATCAACGCAGACTGCTGATGCGCCAGAACCCTTTGCAAGTTGGGTGCTGTGATGAACCATGAAACATCTTGAGCATGTAAATTCATCAACTTGCTTTGGCACTACACGGACAGTTAATTCTTCACCGGAAAGATCGGCGCCTGGAAGTTCTAGATTTTCGGCTGCTTCTTCTTCGTCAATATCTACTTGACCAGATTGCGCGTCAGCACGACGAGCCTTGAGCTCTTCGAGCGACTCTTCGTGTAACTCTTCATCCGTTTTTCGCGGGGTATCGTAATCTGTTGCCATGTGGCGGATATTGTCCTAAAAGTAGGTGGTTACCTAATCAACACCGCGGTGTGTCGGAAATATTCCCGACCTGTGGAAATTAGCGCTCCAAAACTTGGCGATCTAGGTGCACGGGCTGTTGGCCGCGGGCAATAAGTCGATCAAAATGGGTATCGCGCTTTTCAATGAACTTAGCGACATCGGCTTCTGCGGCCTTGATGAAATCGGCCAACTCTTGGCGAGCCTTTTCGCCTTCGCCCGTGAGATCGGTTCGATCAAAGATATTCCAAGCACGGAGCACTGGTGCAACAACATCTTCTAGGTGAAGTTGCAGGTCATAAATTCCAGCTAGTGCAATACCGACTGACTTTCGTCCCCATCCCGGCATACCTGCTCCAGGCATTTGGAAATTGGTTACAACATCTTTGATAGCAATCATTGCGGCATTTGGTTCGAGATCAAGAGCCTTGCCCAATAGATTTCGATAGAAGAGCATATGTAAGTTTTCATCGAGGGCAACTCTGGCGAGCATTCCTTCGGCAATATCATCATTAGCGATTCGTCCGGTGTTGCGGTGCGAGATTCGAGTTGCTAGTTCTTGGAACGTAACAT
>DAIOGD010000040.1:0-8539 GCA_036745395.1 Candidatus Nanopelagicaceae bacterium
ATGTGTAAGTTGCCGTCAATGTCACTTGACCGTGGGTCATAGGTCGCCAATTGCATGTGGCTGTAGTTCCGGATACAGCAACTCCATTGCATCCATTGATCACTCGACCATTGGCATAGAAGGTCACAGTTCCCGACGAAGTAGTTGTTGCCGTTATTGGAGTTGAAGCCGAACTCTTTGTTGTCTTCTTTGGATTTACGTAGAGTGCGACGGAAGTTCCAAAGTAGTTTTTATATTTAATAATTATGACACCCGAAGCTCCGGCACCTCCGTTTGTGTCTGTGCCACCAAACCCAGATCCACCACCGCCTGCGCCCGTATTCGTCAATGGTGGGGCCGGTGTGGACGAGCCACTTGTTCCAGAGTTTGAATTTGGATTTGCAGTTCCGCCACAGTCTCCGCCAGGTCCACCTGTATAACCAGATTGAATTCCTGCGCCACCACCAGTTGCTAAACAGAGTCCCAGGATTGGGTCTAGCTTTCCTGATCCACCTTTTCCACCAGTCGAACCAGCACCGTTTCCACCAACGCTTCCTGCGCCACCGCCACCGCCGGCAGGCCAGTAACCATCATCACGTCCAGTTCCACCGTTATTACCAAAACCATTTCCCGAATATGAATTTTGTGTTGAAGTTCCAACCGGCGCCGTTATAAGGGCGCCTGTGTAACTTCCACTTGCGCCTCCACCGGATCCACCATTAACACCCGAACGATAATTATCATTTGTATCAGCGGCGCCACCACCACCACCGCCACCTTTAGCGATGTAATGACCACCTAGTTTCGAATCTTGTCCAGAATTTCCTTGATAATTTGATGAAGTGGTATAGCTTCCAGTTACCGGTGCACCTTGTCCGATTGCTATAGCTTCATTTGAATTTGGCGTAACGGATAAATTCGTATCTTGAACATATCCACCGGCACCGCCTCCACCACCGGCACGCATTCCACCACCGCCGCCTCCTCCAACAACCACCGCTGCGATAGATGAAACTGTTGACGGAACGCGCCAACCCCCTCCCGAATTGATGTAAGTTCGAGGAAACTTCAGAATCGTGTATCCGGGAGAAGTTGTTGTGTCACTTATTTTCACATCTGGGAATGTGGGCGCTCCAGAGCTTGAGTGAGATGTTAAATCATTAGTGCCAGCTGTGCCCAAATTTGAAGTTGGCTGTACTCCGCTTCCGGATACATCATTGAAGTTGTAGTAGTACTGGAGTCCTGAATCTCCCCCACTTCCAAAAGTATTCATATCTGATTGAACTTGAGCTTGCGTCCTTGTTACGTTCCAATATTTAATTTCATCAATCATTCCATTCCAATACTGTCTTGAAGGCAACGCGCCCACAATCATTGGGCCTGCGGATCCATTTACGGATGCAAGAGTCCCAGTTTGATTGAGTTGTCCATTCACATAAAATTTCCAAACATTTGAGGTATCTCTTGTAAGGGCAAGGTGTACCCATTCATTTGCTCTTACTGGCAGGGTTGAGCTAGTGCTGTTCCAATTTGAGACATACTGGGAGATACTCCAAAAACCACCATTACAGAATAAAACGTATGAACTTTCAAAACCGACAACGATGGCTGAACTGGAGCACGCATCCGACGAATTCGCCCAAGCTTCGAGGGTGAATGCTTGTGTACCGCTATAAGGAGTTATGTTCGATGCGGAAGTTGCGTAACCCAATGTAGATGCTGACAACATAAGCGCTTGATCAGTATCTGAAGTAGAAGCATGCGCAACTTGCGGAGCGGAAATTGAAACGAAGGTCGAGAAAATGAGGGTGGCGATTAGCCCAAGCTTTCCCATTTTCGACATGGGGCGATTCTATTCGAGGCTAGGCGCGGGGTTTAGCCCGAGCTCTTTAGAGACCGTGGGCTTGGGACACGGCGGCATACATGATCTTGCCCTCGTGAACATTTAAGCCTTTGGCCAGCGCCGCATCATCAGCACATGCTTTCTCCCAGCCTTTATTGGCAAGGGCGAGCGCATATTTGATCGTCGCATTAGCTAGCGCTGCGGTCGATGTTGCTGGGACTGCCCCAGGCATATTCGCAACGCAGTAATAAAGTGAATTGTGAACCGCGAAGGTTGGATCGGAGTGAGTTGTCGCCTTTGATCCTTCAAAGCAACCACCTTGATCGATTGCAACATCCACTAGGACTGAGCCTGGCTTCATTCGGGAAACTAATTCATCGGTTACAAGTCGTGGGGCTTTTGCGCCGTGGACAAGGACTGCGCCAATAACTAGATCTGCTTGTAGGCATTGTTCTTCGATTGCATAAGCTGAAGATGCAAGGGTCTTGATTTGGCCCTTATATAGGTCATCGATCTGGCGCAAACGGTTTAGATCGAGATCCAAGATCGTTACATCTGCGCGAAGACCAAGTGCCATAGTTGCGGCTGATAGTCCAACGACTCCGCCGCCTAGAACAACAACCTTTGCTGGTTTAACTCCTGGAACGCCGCCTAGTAGAACGCCGCGACCTCCTTCTGGCTTTTGAAGTGCAGTGGCACCAACTTGGATCGACATGCGACCAGCAACTTCTGACATTGGTGCAAGAAGTGGCAAGGCGCCATTCAATTCAACGGTTTCAAAAGCGATTGCAGTGATGCCCGATTTCATAATGGCATCGGTGCATTCGCGAGATGCGGCTAGGTGTAGGTAGGTGAAAAGTGTTTGACCCTTACGCATGCGCGGATATTCGGCGGCGATTGGTTCTTTCACTTTAATAATGAGGTCGGCCTTAGCCCAAACTTCATCCGCAGAATTTAGGATGCTTGCGCCAGCCTTAACATAATCGGCATCGGTAATTGCCGAACCGACTCCGGCGTTGGTCTCAACATAAACAGTATGTCCGGCGGCGACTAGCGCGTGAACTCCTGCTGGGGTTGCGGAAACTCGGAACTCATTATTTTTAATCTCTTTTGGAATACCTACGATCATGCCTTCAGGTTACTCCTGAAAGAGAGTCGCACAGATCTTTGGATGGAGCTCTTTACGCATATTGGCAAAGGATTCTGGTGGCCAGCCTGCGGCAAATACCCGGCGCAATAACTTTGCTAGCGGGTAGCGCATATCATCAACAAAAGCTCGGTCGAGTGCTCTTTGGGCCATAGCACCATCGCCTTTCTCGTAACTTACGGCTGAGAAGAGCGCGGCAATTGGTGCGATATATCCCTTTGGCGCAATCTTTAATAACCAGCGCCACATTGACCAAAGAGTTTCGATATTTTCCGGATCTGTAATTCCCATCGCATAATCGCGGACTTGTAAATCTTGAAGTCTTGAAATAACTAGCGCGATTAAATTCTTATCAAGGCATATTCCATCGCGGGCAAAGATTCCAGCGAGATCGTTAATAGCGAGGGCTCCTTCGCGTTGAAGGGCCAGGTGTCCCTCCTTTTGGTAATTGATACGCGTTACTTTCTTTATTAACTTAAGTAGTTCGATATCTTCCTTTTCGGGTGAGATCGATTTGGTCATTGAAACTTCATTATCGAAAGGAAGCGGCTTGCCGCTAGCTACTTGTTCGGCAGCTATTCGAGAGCTCTCTAGATCAGGCATCGGGTTTCCCTCTGGAGGGCAACATTGGTGATCGGTGCACAAAACCGAGCGCCAGCGGTTGTGGCGAACCTCTAAACATTCGCGCAATTTGATACCGCGAAGATCGATCGCTTCTCGAAGCGGGGCAAGAAGATATTCGCTATCAAATACGCCTTCCGGAATATAAGCAACGACTAACGCGCCATCGGCCTTCTCGCGAACCAAATGGGATGCGAGTGAATCGATCTGATCGATATCAATATCTTCTGGGTAATCAACGCGCATTGCCATTCCCACGGCATCATCTTTAAGCGCGATAACAATTAAGGATTCCTTTGGGGAATAACCAACTAGAAACGGAACGGCAGCGAGTAAATCGTGTGGTGATGTAAGTGTTGTCATGGCTAAAGAATCGACCTTTTAAATCAGGCCCGTTTTTCAAAATAGATTTACTGTGGATACTTATTAGCGTGTGTATTTAGTTGGGGCCGGTGATACCGGAATCGTTACCTGCATCTTTTGTACAATTGCCCCACCGATTACTGGGTACAACAACTTGTCGGCCATCCAACTTCCGGTCCATGAAACGGTTAGCGATGCGGTGAAATTTCCAGTTGTTTTATAGGTGTGGGAAATCTTTCCGTGCGGATATGGGGCGCCTAATTCTGTGGTCGACAACGTTGTACCGTCGCCAAAATCCCAGATAAATGTTGGAGTTAGAAATACTGATACCGGCACACCAAGAATCACAACCGAGGTATTGAATGTGGGACTTGTCGTGGTCCAGAAGTTAACCGGTACTTGTGCCAAAGTCTTTGGTGCCGGTTGGTAATAGATCTCGCGCATCGGAATCAATTGCGTTAATTGATCGGCTAAAGAAATCGCGGTGACAACTTTTGGCTTTGGCCTTGG
The DNA here is from genome assembly GCA_036745395.1 of Candidatus Nanopelagicaceae bacterium. Lineage (GTDB taxonomy): Bacteria > Actinomycetota > Actinomycetes > Nanopelagicales > Nanopelagicaceae > AAA044-D11. Next base: position 4,464 of record DAIOGD010000040.1, read on the forward strand.
CGTGTAAGGACGCGGTGTATATGGCCGCGGACTCCACGTTCGTGTGGGGTGTGGATTCGGAGTTCGATGCACGACGGGCTTTGGCGTAGAACCAGCTCGGTTTTGATGGGCTTGGATCACAACTTTGCCGGTAGTCGGATCGGTAAATACTTTAATGCAGATTTTTACCGAACATTGTTCAGCTGCCATTGCATTAAAAGGAATCAATGTAAGTGCCAAGGCAAATATAAATAACTTCTTCATTCGGTCGCCACCAGCCACCAGGTCCCTTGGATAGGTTTAAAGGTAAAAGTTGTATCTATATTTGACGCCGCCCAATCTTCACTTTTTCGGTTCTTTCGATTTATATGTTTGGTATCGCTCATAAATACCCGCACCTTTAACCGAACCTCGGCCGCGGTATTTAGCACCGGGGCTATCGATGTAATTTTGTAAGATCCGCCGACCAAGTTTGATGTGGCGTAGATTGATTGGAAATTGTCAGCAATCTTTAGGCATCCGCACCCGGTCATCGCAGATAAGCGAATCGGCAAGACATTTCCGGTATGCAACGCAATATTCAACGCATCGACGTAATTAATTAGTGAACCCAGAACCGCTGGCTCAACATTTGTTGGCAAATCAGTATCTAGGGATGGCGAATTAATTAGTTCCCCTGATAAATACTTTGACCCCTCGGCGCGACCACAACTTGTTAGGCCAACGGTTAGACAGATAATCGTTGCACCAAGTAATTTTCTAGAAATGATCTTTCGCACAGCACAAGATAGATCGAAACGTGATTTACCTTCGATAAATTTCCACAACTTATGCCACTCTAGAGTCGTGGCACACAGAGATGGCGATGGCTGGATTGAATGCGTATGCGGCAATCGACATTGGGGTTTGAATGGCGCCGCGGGACTTTTGTTAGTTAGAGATAAGAAAGTATTACTTCAACACCGAGCACCGTGGGTACATAACGGTGATACTTGGGGTATCCCCGGAGGTGCCCGCGATTCGCACGAGACCGTTATTGAAGCCGCCCTTCGTGAAGCTCAAGAAGAGATCGGGATTGAGACAGATTTAGTTACTCCCATAGATACTTTTCATGATGGACACGATGGCTGGGCTTACGACACCATCATTGCAATCGCTGACCCAAATTTAATCGCTCACGAACAGAATGATGAATCGCTTCAAGTCGAGTGGATTGAATTCGATAAAGTTACTGAAAAGAACTTACATCCGAGCTTTGCAAAAACTTGGCCGGCCTTACTTGCTCTCGTCCAAGTAAAGTTTATGTAATTTCTGTAGCGAGTTTCTAACTACTTCACCATCGCTAGTTCGCCAAAATGGCGGCATCGAATTAAGTAGCACCGAGCCATAACGCTTCGTTGTAATACGTGAATCCAAGATTGCAACCACGCCGCGATCATCGATCGAACGAATAAGTCGCCCAGTTCCTTGCGCTAACAACAAGGCAGCCCGCGGCAAAGAAACCTGCATAAAACCACTTCCACCAGCAGCATCCGCTTCAGCCGCCCGCGCACTCATCACCGGTTCATCTGGCCGCGGAAATGGAATGCGATCGATCGCAACCAAGGTACACGCCGGTCCCGGAACATCGATTCCTTGCCATAACGAAATCGTTCCAAGCAAAATTGAAGTTTCATCTTTCGCAAACTTCTCAACTAGCGCACCAACGCTATCGCCGCGCTTTTGCGTGATAATTGCGATCGGCAATTCTTTTAAGACTTTACGCAAATATTCATCGGCCATCTCAACCCCGCGCCACGAACTAAACAAGGCTAAGGTGCGACCACCGGCGGCATCGATCAATTCAGCAAGCTCTTCAAGCACTTCCTTGCTTGGGCCTTCGCGGCCTGGTTCGGGCAATGACTCTGGAAGGTAGAGCATTCCTTGATTTGCGAAATCGAAAGGCGATCCCACATCCAACATTTGAACATTGGCCGGATCAACTTCGCCTTTTTCGACTTCGGATTCCTCATTTTGCGCAACGACAAAACCAATTGATTTTGCAATCGCATCAAAAGACTTTCCAACTGTGAGAGTTGCGCTCGTTGCAATAACTGGGGTGTCATTTAACAAGTTCTTTCGAAGAACAGCAGAAACTTCCAGTGGCGCTAAATACAAGGTTGAAAATGTTGGGTCAAACCACATTACTTGCGTGGCGCCAGGTTTTAACATCTTTGCCGCAGTCTGTTGTACTTCGGCAGTCGCACCTTTAACGCGGGCGCGCTCGGCCATCGAATCTGGATCGATTACATCTGAGTCCGCATTGATCAAGGCAACAATTGCTTGCGAAACTTCTTTTACTTTGCGAATTGGCGCCTCTAATTGCGCGGGCAATTCCGGCAAGCGCCCCGCCTTTGTTGGATCACTTCGAACATCACTTGCAAAATCATTTAACGCTTCGGCAAATTCATCAGCCGCCTTTTGAAAAGCATCGGATGCTTTACCCGGCAAATGTTTCTTTGCCATCTTGGCCGCACGCTCTACTCGCCCAGCTGTTAATTCTTCGGTTACCGCTTGCGTTGTGCGATCCATAAATTCGTGGGCTTCATCCAAAATCACTGCATCGCGTTCTGGCAAGATCGGATGCGAATCGACAATCTCGATTGCTAACAAGGTGTGGTTTGTTACTACAACATCTGCGGTTTGGGCCTTTGCCTTTGCATTAGCTGCAAAACATTGCGAACCAAATGCACATTCATCTTTTCCAATGCATTCGCGACCCGATACCGAATTGGCATACCAAACACGGCGATCAACATCTGGTGCATCATCGCGATCACCGGATACGCCTGGAGTTTCAGCCCAAGCACGAAGGCGTTTTGCGTCTTTTTCAAGCACGCCGATATCCATAAGAACTTCGCCATCCGGATCACCAGCACCGGAATTCATTTTTTGAAGACACAAGTAATTTCCGACGCCTTTGTAAACGGCAAAAGTTAGATCGCGTTTTAGCTCTTTCTCGAGCGCTTTCTGAATTCGCGGTAAGTCGCGCTCAACTAATTGACGTTGCAATGCCAGGGTTGCGGTTGCGACTAAGACTTTCTTTCCGTGAACTAGTGCTGGAACTAAATATGCAAGTGACTTTCCAGTGCCGGTTCCGGCCTGTACTAATAGATGGTGGCGATCGGCTAGAGCGTTTGCAACCGCTTCAGCCATTTCGATTTGGCCGTCACGAGGTTGGCCACCAATGGCAGCGACCGCTGCATCCAACGCACTTCTAACTTGTGCGGAGTTTGCAGCGGCCACTGGAATGCGAATTAAGTTGTTAAGTCAGTTACTTATTAATTAGTAACAGTTAGCTTTACGACACCAACCATTGCACCGTACTTTTGAACGACGATATATGAAGTTCCAACCGATAGCGGCTTTACGCCAGAGTGGGTTGTGTATGTACCTTGAGTTCCGGCGGCGAAGAATTGTGCAACCTTACGGTTTGAAATATTCGCACCGATTCCTGCTTCATCAGCAAGATCGAATACCAATGCACTCTTCATCGAAATGGTTGCGGTACGAACCTTTGCTGGATCGATAATCACTGGAGGTAGTGCAGGAACCGAAGCCTTTGCACTTGCCTTAGCTGTTGGCTTTGGCGTCGCCTTTGTTGTTGCGGCATTCGCACTTGAAACTGTTAAGCCCAAAACGGCAACGAAACCGATAGCAATTTTCACAGATGTTTTTCTCATACCCCCACTCTACTGAATCCTCATTCTCAAGGGCTTATCAACAGGCGCAAGTTGTGCGAATAACCATCTATAAAAGGCAGAAGCGGGAAGTAGGGCCAAAAAGGTCCAAATTCCCGCTTCCCAAAAGCTTTTCCGTAGATCAACTTTCGTTGCTAGGGATAAGTATGCCTGAGTGAAAATTAAAGTCAAATTTATTTATTTAGATTTGTGGAGAGGAAAATTTTGTTTAGCGATGCGTAAAAAGAAATGAGGGCCGCAAAATTAATTGCGACCCTCAGTAACTTTACTTAGCGGATCATGAACATCCGGAAGTGTTGCCACAACCTTCGCAGACGAAGCATGAACCAGCCATACGCATCTTCACTCCGCAAGTCA
>DAIOGD010000041.1:0-8477 GCA_036745395.1 Candidatus Nanopelagicaceae bacterium
ATTGCCAATAGTTTGATGCCAGTTCCATCACTAATCTTTTGGCGAAATCTCGGTGGCGCCTTGGTGATGGCTCCATTTGCATTGCGCAAAGCGGAATGGAAGAACGCAACGCAGCGAAAGGCAATTCGATATTCGATGCTTTCAGGTGTTTTACTGGCGCTCCACTTTATTGGCTTCTTTTTGGCTATGAGATACACCAGCGTGGCGGCTGGAACTGCACTAACTGCTATGCAGCCAATATTTGCGGCGATCTGGTTGCGCTCTCGCGGTGGCGATATTCCAAAACAAGCATGGATTGGGATGACAATTGCCTTTACTTCAGTTCTTCTTATCACCGGAGTAGATCTTCGAATCAGTTTTCATAGCTTCCTTGGCGATATGGCGGCGCTGATTGGTTCCGCACTTGCAGCTGCTTATATGTTGATTGGATCGAAGGCCCAAGTCTCGCTTTCAACATCTACCTACACACTTTTTTGCTACGGCGTCTGTGCGCTAACAGCGCTTCCTATCGCGGTACTGTCTCATTCGCAGGTGCTCCACTTTGTTGCAAGACAGTGGTGGCTAGTTATTGCACTAATCGTTGGAGCGCAATTGCTTGGGCACACAATGTTTAATCTTTCGCTAAAGCGAGTTTCTCCGGCGGTAGTTTCGCTCATTGTCTTCTTTGAAGTACCAGTTAGCGCAATCTTGGCCTATTTCTGGTTGGGTCAAAAGCCACCTGCCGGAATCATTCCGGGAATCATTGGTTTGTTAATTGGATGTACGGTTTTCGTTTATCGAGGCAAGGAAAACATAAAAGTTGATTGATTTGCATACACATTCCCTGGCAAGTGACGGAACTGATAAGCCAGGTGAATTGGTCAACAAAGCCCTTGCATCTGGCTTAACAAAAATTGCGCTCACAGATCACGACACTTTGGCTGGCTGGAATGAAGCCATCAATTATTTGCGGCCTGGGTTAGATTTAATTTTGGGATCTGAAATTTCTTGTCAGACGGAGGACGGGATTAGCGTCCATATGCTTGGACTGCTCTTTGATCCAGAGAATCAAGCACTACTAAATATGTTGGAACAGACTAGGGATAACCGAGTTGGCCGGATGGAAAAAATAATTGCAAGGCTAAATGAGGCGGGAATTGAAATCTCTATGGCCGAGGTAATGGCTCAGGTGGCCGATGGCGCAACCCTTGGCCGGCCACATTTAGCTGATGCTTTAATTGCCAAGAAGTTTGTCAAAGACCGCGAAGAAGCATTTTCCGAATTGCTCCACAATAATTCAAAGTATTACATCTCTCATTATTCGCCAACACCGGAAGTGGTTATTAAACAGATCAAGCAGGCCGGGGGAGTTGCTGTCATTGCACACCCTTTGGCATCGCTCAGAGGTCGAACAATCACCGTTGAAAGTTTTCAATCAATGGTTGAAGCTGGCCTTGATGGGATAGAAGTTTCTCACCGCGATCACACAGTCGAACAACAGGAACTCCTTTCGGAAATAGTTAAAGAGTTCGATTTAGTCGCGACTGGTTCAAGTGATTACCATGGGAACGGTAAACTAAATCAATTGGGTGAGTTCACGACAAGTGAATTAGCCTTTGAAACACTAGAGGCTAAGGCAAATGCTCGCCGGGTTATTAGAAAGTAGGGAGTGTAGAAAGAAATGAATAGCGCACTTACGATTTCGGCAGTTACCTTCGGAATTCAAGCGTTCATTACCCTTTTTGTAATTCTTGATCCACCTGGCGCCACCCCAGTCTTCTTGGCTCTTATTTCTGATGCCGCTCCACGCAAACGAATTAGATTGGCATGGCAAGGCGCAGCAGTATCGTTAACAGTTATTGTCGCCTTTGCCTTATTCGGCAAGATTATTTTGGATTACCTTCACGTTTCAGTAAACGCTCTTCAAGGCGCCGGTGGATTATTGATGTTGCTGATCTCCCTTGAACTTCTAACCGGGAAAGATTCAGCAACTGATTCTCGCGGCAAGGATGTAAACGTTGCGCTTGTGCCACTTGGTACACCGCTACTGGCCGGACCAGGCGCAATTGTTACGACGATTGTTTTCGTTCAACAAGCCCACACTGTAAATATGAAGCTGGCGCTTGCGGCTGCGATTATTACGGTGCATTGCGTAATTGGGTTAACCCTTATGTTTTCAACAAAGATACTTGATTTGTTCAAGGAATCGGGCGTGACCTTGTTGGCAAGAATTGCCGGTTTACTGCTTGCGGCTATTGCCGTTGAGATGATCGTTACTTCGATAAAAGGCTTCTTTAACCTTTAGCCGAATTAAGCGGTAGCGAAGCCAACTTTACGTTCTGCAATTTCGCCAACTTCTACAAAGGAAATTTTTCCATTTGGAATTATTGTTTGGCGGCCTCGAACATCAGTTAGTGCTAGTGGCTTTCCGCCATCAATGGCAGCGGTGACGATTTCAACAGCCTTCGCTGATTCAAGTTCGCTTTCGATATGCAATTCTTGAGGTGAATCAGAAATTCCAATGCGGATATCGGTACGAGCAGTTACAGAACTCTTTTTAGTGGCCATAGTTTGAGTTTAATCCTTCTTAGAAGTTCGTGCTATTTGAAACGGTTTAAGAACCAGACTTAGGGAAACCAGAGATTCCGCGCCAAATTAGGTTGGAGACCAAAGTTCCGGCAGCTTGGCGATCAATTTTTCCATCGCGGGCTAGCCAGTGGCGAGCCGAGGTCTGAACAGTTCCAATTAAACCAACGGCAAGCATCATTGAAGCGTCCTTGGTTAAACCGGTATCGAGTGAGATAACTGCAGAAAAAGCTGCGGCGCAGTCATAGGTCATTCGATTTAGACGTTCCCGTACTTGTGGTTCAACGTTCATATCGCTTTCAAATAGAAGTCTAAAGGCTTCACCTTCGCGGTTAATAAAATCAAAGTAGGCATCAACGGTCGCGGTTACACGCTCAGCATTATCACTTGTGCTTGCTACTGCTTTTTGAATTTCGAAGATCAAAGAATCAATGTGAAGGTCAAGGACAGCGAGGTAGAGATCTAATTTCGAAGGAAAATGCTGATAGAGGACTGGCTTACTTACATTCGCGCGGTCAGCAATTTCATCCATAGCTGCTGCGTGGTAACCAGCGGCCGTGAATACTTCTAGTGCTGCGGCCAGTAATTGCGCGCGTCGTTCATCGCGCGGCAAGCGCCCCTTGTTTGAGTTATCAGTTGTCATTGATCGTATTCTAAGGTCCAGCGATTAAAGATGCGAAATCCTCGCAAGACGGGCGGAGCAAATTCGCTAAGATTCTGTATATCGCCTAATTATTGATTTTAGAAATGAGAACTTTGTGTCGGCAGATTTAGGAAATAGTGCAGAGCTCGGCGGTGCACCGGCTATTTCAGCAAGCGAGTTGAAGTCAAGAATTGATAAGCAAGAAAAATTTATTTTGGTGGATGTTCGAGAACCTGAAGAGCATGAATTTGTAAAAATTCCAGATTCGGTCCTAATGCCAAAAGAAGAATTTTTTAATGGGATGGCGCTAGAAAAGTTACCGAAGGATGTACCGGTAATTCTTTATTGTCGTTCCGGAGTTAGGTCTGCGGATTGCCTGGCAGTACTAAAAGATGCTGGCTTTGTCGATGCCACACACGTTGCGGGAGGAGTGTTGGCTTGGGTCAAAGATATTGATCCATCGCTACCAATTTATTAATGACTACAAAAAGATTATTACTCGTCCATGCCCATCCCGATGACGAAACCATCAACAATGGCGCGACGATGGCCAAATATGTAGCGCAGGGCGCTGGCGTAACACTTGTTACTTGTACTCGTGGTGAGGAAGGCGAAGTGCTGGTTCCAGAGCTAGCTCATCTTGCCAGTGCTGCAACCGATCAACTTGGTGCGCACCGTGAAATTGAATTAGCAAACGCGATGATGGAATTGGGCGTGAGCGATCACCGATTCTTGGGCGCACCAGTAAAGAAATACCGTGACAGCGGAATGATGGGTACTGAACCAAATAATCGGAGCGATGTTTTTTGGCAGGCAGATCTAGATGAGGCGGCCAGTCATCTGGTAAAAGTAATTCGAGAAGTTAAGCCCCAAGTTTTAATTACTTATGATGAATTTGGTGGTTATGGCCACCCAGATCATATTCAAGCTCATCGAGTTGCAATGAGAGCAGCCGAGCTTGCGGCAAATTCAAATTATGGTGAAGGCGATGCTTGGGATATTTCAAAGATTTATTGGAACATCACTCCTAAGTCTGTGATTCAAAAAGGTATTGAGAAAATGAAAGAGATTGGCTCTGATTTCTTCGGTGCAGAGAGCGCTGATGACCTACCGTTTGCCAAAGACGATTCATTTGTCACAACCCTGGTTGATGGGTCAGCCTTTGTTGAGAAGAAGATGGCAGCTATGCGTGCGCATCCAACTCAAATTGAACTTGATGGACCATTCTTTGCGCTTTCAAATAATCTAGGTAATCAAGTTTGGGGCGATGAGTACTACACCTTGGTTAAGGGCACTAAGAGTTCAAACTTAAACTCAAACGGGTGGGAGACTGACCTCTTCTCCTAGTTTTAGGCCCAATCCCATTCTTGGCCCATCGCGGTATCGCGTACTTCAATTCCGCTAGCCAGTAGTTGATCTCGAAGTTGATCACTCTTAGCAAAATCTTTCTTTGATCTGGCATCTGCCCGGTCGTTTAATAGCTCAACTAATTCAGCGGGAAGCTCTTTCTTCGCAGTTGGTGGCCGATCTAATTTTAAACCAAACAATTCATCGGCTTTGTATGCGATGGCCTGTTTCGTTGCTGGACTAAATTCATCGCTCTTCTCGATCTTACGAAGCTTTTGAATTGCCCTTGGAGTATCTAGATCCAAATTAAAATCTAAAGCAATTTGGGCAACTTCTACAGCTACTTGCTCCGAGTTTAGTTCGCCAGAGGAATCAGAGAATTTTTCACGCCAGCGATTAAGGGTGGCATTTGCCGCATTTAACGAATCCCAAGTTAAATCCATTTGGCTTCGGTATCTATTTTCCAAAAAGCAAAGGCGAAGGGCTAATGGATCGATATTTTGTGTAATTACATCGGAGAGTAGGACCACATTTCCCGCACTCTTGGACATCTTTCGTCCCTCAAACAGTAAGTGCTCACCATGCACCCAATTTGAAACCACTTCGCTATCGACCGCAGAATTCGACTGAGCTCTTTCATTTTCATGATGCGGGAAACGTAAATCAATACCGCCAAGATGTAGATCTACTGCGCCAGATAAAAGTTCAAGTGACATCGCAGAGCACTCAATGTGCCAACCTGGAAACCCAGCGCCCCATGGTGATGGCCAAATCATCTGAGTGCGATTTCCCGCCGCTTTCCAGAGCGCCCAATCTGCATGGAACTTCTTTGCTCCATCATCTACATAGTCATAGCGATGACCTGGCTTTAAAGAATCTAATCTATTTCCAGAGATTGCGCCGTAACTTGGAAAAGTTTGCGAATCGAAATATACGCAATTGTCGCTTCCGACGTAGGCATGGCCGTTGTCGATTAGTTTTGAAATTAACTCAAGCATTAGATCGATAGTTTCACTTGCACGTGGATAGCCATCGGCTTTAATGATATTTAAATGGGCTAGGTCTGCGTGAAACTTTGCTTCAAATTCACGTGCGATTTCAAACGGATCTCGTGCTTCTTTCCTAGATTCGGCAATTAATTTATCTTCGCCTGTTTCATTACCTTCAAAGTCCTCACCGATATGTCCAACATCGGTGATATTTTGAATCAATTTAGTTCGATGGTTTGAAAAATTTAAGGTGCGTACTACTAGATCACTCAATAAAAATGTTCGAAGGTTTCCAACATGAGCATCTCGATAGACGGTTGGGCCACAACAGTAAATACGAACTTCTTTCCCATTGCTAATTGGGACTTCAAGAATTTCTCGAGCTTTGGTATCAAATAATTTAAGTCCAGTTTTCATGAACCGGCCGAATCATCTTTACGGCGCATGGTTGTTTCAGTGGTCACAACTTTCCAAAGTGCAATCTTGGCAGGGTCAAAACTCACCACAGTTCCGTCCTTCTTTTCAACAGTCGAAGTTGAGGTGAGGATCCCAAGTAGGTCACGAAATCCGCCTTCTGGATCGTGCATCCGGATAGATAGTCGAAGCCCGACCTCGCTTTGCGAAGGAAGATTCTTGGGTTGCAGGACATCGCTACTCACAGGCAGTATTCTCTACCTTATAGCCGCCAAATGCTGGCCAGAACTTGAGTGGGGGAATAAGCGTGACCTACGTAATTGCAGAACCATGTGTCGATGTTAAGGACAAATCATGCATCGAAGAGTGTCCAGTGGATTGCATCTATGAAGGTAATCGCATGCTTTACATCCAACCTGATGAGTGCGTCGACTGTGGCGCTTGCGAACCAGTTTGCCCGGTTGAAGCGATTTATTACGAAGATGACATTCCTTCACAATGGAAGCAATTTGGTGGAATCAATGGCGAGTTCTTCGTCGAAATTGGTTCACCAGGAGGCGCAAGCAAAGTCGGTCCAACAAATACCGATCACGCAACAGTTAAATCCCTTCCTGCAAAATCTTAAGTAGTTCAAACTGAAGCTTCCGGATTTTCCTTGGGATGCGTTGGCGCCTTACGCCGCGCGAGCAAAAGCTAATCCAAATGGAGCGATAGATCTTTCGCAGGGAACTCCAGTAGATGCAACTCCGGAATTTATTCAACGAGCGTTAATTGAATCGGCCAACTCACCAAGTTATCCCGTAACTATTGGAACCCCAGAATTACGTGAGGCCATTAGAAACTGGGCGCAATCGCAACTTGGTGCCACCGGAGACTTTGATTTTCTGCCAACTATTGGTTCGAAGGAATTGGTCGCCTGGCTTCCAAGTATCTTGCAAAAAAAGAAGATTCTTTATCCAAAGATCGCCTATCCAACTTACTTAGTCGGAGCGATGATCCACGGATCAACCGCAACCGAAGTGGATATCGATACAAAAACTTGGCCAGCAAGTGAGATGGCTTGGATTAATTCACCATCAAACCCAACTGGACGAATCCACAGCGAAGCAGAACTCTTAAGTTGTATCGAATATGCCCGGACAACTGGTTCATTATTAGTAAGCGATGAATGTTATTTAAACTTTCCAGCCGGCGACAAGAAGCCAGTTTCAATCCTCAAATTGGCTAATGGAAATAACAAAAATCTTCTGGCGGTCCACTCGCTATCAAAGCGATCAAACTTAGCTGGTTACCGCGCTGCCCTAATCGTTGGTGATCCGGAAATTATTTCCGAGATTCGCGAAGTTCGAAAGCATGCCGGAATGATGGTTCCACTACCTGTTCAAAGGGCAATGACCGAGGCGCTTAAAGATGAGAGCCATGTCCAAGAGCAGGCAGCACGCTATGCCGCGCGGAGAAAAGTTTTAGCGCCGGCTCTTTTGGCTGCAGGTTTCAAAATTGAATTTAGTGATGCGGGTTTATATATCTGGTGTACTCGCGATGAAAGCGATTGGGAATCTGTAAGTTGGTTGGCCGATCTTGGAATTATTGCAACGCCTGGACATTTCTACGGACCTGATGGCGCAAAACATATTCGGATCGCACTTACCGCTACGGATAATCAAATTGCCGATGCTGCAGGTCGCATTTTGACTGCCATTCAAAAGTAATCACTTTGGAATAACTATGTCTATCGAATTAGAGCAAGCTTTTAAGGAAGTCCTAGATTTATTTAGCCAAACAGATTCATTGGTACGCGCAGTTCTATCAGGGCGTAGACGAAATATGCAGGTTGAAAGTGAGCGAATTGATATTCGCCCCGTCCAACTAAAAGATAGGTTGGCGATTCAAGTGGCGGCAAATGATGGCCGGCAAACAACCACAAAGAACTACGCAGTTGGTGAGCTGGATTTTCGCTCCCTAATTTCCAGCGGCTATGCAAACATATTGGTCGAATCAACAAACGGCGCTATCTCCCTTCGCATAACCAAAAAAGGCGAGGCGCTCATCCATAGAGATAAAACTAAATACGAGCAAAATTTGGAACACGATCGTTCAAAGTCCCGCCTTCTAGCACCAAATGATCCTTTCTTAATTGAGGTTGGAATCTCTGATGCGAATGGAGTGGTGAAACCTTCAAGGCAAGATAAGTACCTTCAAGTTGAGGAATTTTTACGTTTATTAGTTCCAACTTTGAATAACGCAATTGGCGCCGGGCAAATACATAAGCCAACCCTTGCGAAGCCAATAGTAATTGCTGACCTTGGGTGCGGTAACGCATATTTAACCTTCGCAGCCCATCAATATCTGACATCAGTCGGAATCCCGGTGAAGGTAATTGGTGTTGATATCCGGCCTGAATCTTTTAAGCGAAACACTGAGATTGCTAAGAAACTTGGAATCTCAGAGTCGATTGAATTCAGAGCCGAGGCAATAGATAACCTAAAAATCGAAGGCGTTGATATTGCTATTGCATTGCA
>DAIOGD010000042.1:0-8397 GCA_036745395.1 Candidatus Nanopelagicaceae bacterium
GCCTTGATCGGAGCGCTCTCCTCAGGTTAGACTTCAGGCCAAGGTCTTGCCCGTTCTTGGGCTAGTTGTTATGTAGAGAAACGGAATCTACTAAGTGCGTAACGAACTTAACTCACCACTTAGTGGTCGCGTTAATTCACGCTTCGGTGGTTCCGGTAAACAACGTTCAAAAATTTTAATTGGTGTTGCATTAACAGCAGCAGTTCCATTATTACTTTCAACTTTCGCAGCATCGGTAACAGTCGGTACCGGTAATTTAAATTTCGGACAAGGTTCCGAACAAGCAGTTGCTTGCGACTCGCAAGTTTATGTTTCACTCGGTCAAGAATGGCATTCCCAACCAACGCAAACTGATTCAACAGCTGGATTCTTCCGCGTTAAATCAATTACCGTCTCTGGGTTTAATCTCGTTGCTTGCCAAAATACAAAATTGCGCGTGCGCCTAATTAATATGCAAGGAAAAGAAATTGCACTTGGCACAGATTCCGCAACCGTCCTACAAATTTCCGTTCCACAAACTGACCAACCAGTAAGCACGTCCGATCCAGCAGTCCTGGGTCTTGGATATCTGACTGGCGATGGCCAAGTTATCTCTGGCGTGATGCAGGCCCAAGCAAACCTCTCCGTGGCCGGCACCTCTATCTATGACGGTAGCGCCCTCTCACCGCAATCAGCGGATATAACTTTCTACCTCGATCCATCCGCACAATTGGTCAATATTGACGGCCAAAATGTGGGTAGAACAACGGTGGAATCGGTCAATAATCCAAAGCCAATGGGCGGTTGACCCCCAAAAATCTACAGGCTAGACTCGCTGTACGTTTGAGGGGGACCCCTCCTCAAATTACTCACACTGACAAAAAGAGAACGAACAAGAAACTAGGAGCCCTAAATGGAAATTTTAAAGTTTGAAGGTGGCGCACCTCGTGGTCGCGCAAAATCTTCATCAAATAAGAAAACAATTCGCATTGCTGTTGCCGTCGGCGCAGTCGCACTTGTAGCTGTGTTGTCATCAACACTTGCTGCGAACATCACCATCAACTCAGGTTCATCTGTTGAATTCGGCCAAGGTATTGCCGGCGCAGCAGCTTGCGATGGTTCTTTGACCATCACACCTCAATCAGTTTTTGCTAACGGTAGCGGTACAACAGGTACCTTTTTCTTTGGTTCGGTATCCGTCTCAGATACAGGTACCTCAAACGCAACAAATGGATTGAATGCATGTGTCGGAAAATACATCCGCCTGACTGCTTATGATTCGGCAAATGCGACTCCTCTGACGCTTTCAACCGGTTCTGGAGTTTCTGCGAATCAATATGACATCTACATTGGAACCGCTGCTTCAACCGGACTTGGTGCAATTTCTATCTCCAGTACTGCTGCTGGAGCAACTATTTCAACAACATCAAATTCTTTTAAACTCTCATTTGCAACTAGCTCAGGCGTAACCGCCACAGCCGGTCAGGTTTACAAGATCACGGTGGAATCGCACTCCTAAGTTCGTAACTAACGTTCTCCTCATCCTGTCAGTGTGAGAGACGCTAGGAACTTACTTAAGTGGGTTAACGTAAGATGACGTCATGGATCTAAGGCCACTCGACGATGATTACTCTCCTTACGAGGATGAGGAGATCATCGAGGGTGGCCCTTCACCTATAAAGCGACTTCTCGGTATCGCACTAGCAGCGATGGTGGTTGTTACTGGTGTTACCGTCGCGGCGAATTTAAATCTTAACTCCGGTCTAAAACTCGAACTTGGTCACGGATTTGTCGGCACCGCGGGTTGTGACCAATCACTGACAGTCACCCCTCTCTCTGGTTTTGATAACACCACCACCCCAACTTCTGTTACTAACCCAACTGTAAATGGCCAAGTAATTAATGGCGTGTTCACATCTGATGCCGTTGAATTTTCCGGACTTTCAGATACCTGCCTTGGTCAAGATTTAATTATCCGCGCCTATAACTCCTCGGGTTCGGAATTGGTGTTAACCGATGACTCTTCTACTGCAAGCGTTAATTACGTACGAATTTATTTAGCTACACCTTCAAAGTCTTTTGTTATTGCATCTAGTTCGGGTGGCTTTAACGTAAATGCCTCAATCGATATGATCGATACAACGACTGCCAACACCAACTCTTTTGACTTAATCTTTGACCCTGGCAATTTAACGGCCGATAACACCAAATTGGCCGATGCTCGAAATGTCTTTAAATTTACGATCGAAACTACACCGCATCAATAATGAAATCTTCTGGCACTCCCCGCCAACCGATCTTTGAAAATGTATCTGGGTCACAGATGTGGGTGGAAAATAGTCCAAGCCGTCCAGATTCAAATATTTTAGTAACTATCTCTAATGAATCTGGCGAACATTCAGTCTTAGTAACCCCGCAAAATATTATCGACTCCAAGGCGAAAGTCTTTGTACAAGCACCGCCAGAGCGAATCGTTACCGGCGTAAGTAAGACTCGCCGCCGCATTGGAAACTTCTTCGTTGGCTTTGGTTATGCCTTAGCAATTGTGCTTCTAACTTTCTCTGGAGCTTCCGCTACCGGATTAGTAAAAGCCCGAATTGTTTTAACTGGTTCCATGGCCCCAACGATTAACCCGGGCGATATCGTCATAACAACCCCACCACTTCGTGATCCACCAAAATTACATTCGATTATTGCCTACGAGGCTCGTCGATTTGATGGGGCGCCAGTTGGCGTCTTCACCCACCGAATTATTGGTGGCGATCCGGTAGGTGGATTTATCATGAAAGGTGATCACAATCCCCACCCCGATGTACAAAGGCCAAAAGGTTTAGATATTTTAGGCACGGTTATTTTCGTTATACCTTTCATCGGTAATTTGCTCACCAAAAAAGCACTATTTATCATTGTTCCAACAGCTGTCGGGCTCTGGTTCTTGTTTGATACTTTGAAAGATAATTCAAATGACCGTTAAAAGAGCCAAGAATCGAAGTATTGCCACTTTCTTACTGGCTTTATTTATGCTCTTTTCGCTACCACTAAAGGCTTTCGCGATTGACATTCCTTTGCTTACTTGGGAACGAGGAAAAGAACAGAACATCATTATGGGTGGCCAGACCCAAACCTCTCATTGGGATCTCTTCTTAGTTGGTCAAAATACCAAGCCACTTAAGTTCACTCCTTCCATTCCAAATGCCAAGGGATTTATTGTCTTTTCAGTTTCGCTACCTCTTGATTTACCGGAAGGGGCTTATTCAATTCAAGCCTCAGCCCCGGGTAGCGCTTCAAATGTGGTTGCGGGAATTCGTGTTACGTCGCGTGCTTACTATGCAATTTCACAAATTCCGACCGACTTACGAGTCTTAATAATTCTCTATGCAATATTGATCTCGTCTTTCTCGGTTATCCGAAGTAGAAAATACCGAAACCTTAGGTTTTCAAGGCGCGATCCCGATCAAACAAAGGTCGCCGACTGGGTAGAACCATTTTATAAATTTAGATTAAAGAGAATTTCTTCCCTGGATACCTCGTTTATGAAATTTATAGCCATGAAAGATGGCGAGGCACTTAACAAGCTTTCACCCACCCTATGGTCGCTAGCCCCTTTCGTCGGCCTAATGCTTGGAATATTTTCTGCGCTAAAGATCCAAGGTCATTCTGTTATTCCGGGCCTTCCGATTTGGCTCTTGGTATTGGTCGGAATCATCGGTGCAATTGATGCTATTTCGGGAATGGCCGCCGCGATTGGATTTGCTTCCATTCAAATCGGCTTCGGTGATATCAATAGCATTCGATCTCTATTGATCTTGGCCGCATTTACTTTTGCTTGGTATGCCCCAGCCATGTTTTCCTCAATGTATTTACTGACTCTGCCAAATGATTTTAAAGAAACAGAGCGTCGTATTTCACCGAAGAATCAAAAAATTCTAATTGTTCTAACCTCTGCCCTAATGGGTGCAATCACAATTGTTATCTCAGCAATACTCACAGACAGCCTGGTAATAAGTAAACAAGGATCATTAATCTCAAGGTATCCACTAGCTGCGATTATTTTCTTAGTTCTTGCTATTAAGAATTTCCTAGAACCATCTGGCACAAAGAAATCAGAAAATCTTGAGCAAGGCTTCCCAACTAGGGTCGAAGAATTAGAATTGGCCAGGGTCGTTTCTCCTGGCTTTGCCACCACATTTACCTTGTTGATTATTGGGCTTATTGATGTTTGGACCCAGAGCTGGACCCCAACCCTTGTTGCTACTGCCTTAATTGGGATTCCACTATTTTTGCTCTTTATGCTCTTTCCAGAGTTTGCCTCCAAGCGGGTGCCTAAAATTGAGCGAAATATCTTGCTCGAAGTCATTGTGGTGGGCATCCTTACCACCATCACTTACCTTTTAATCCAATTACTTCCACTGGGTGTTATTGCTAAGTCTAAAACCTTTATACTTTTAGGTGTAATTCCAGTACTTCTTCATGCGCTCTATTCGGTTTTGGTCGCATCGAATGAACGGCTTGAGGAACGAGACACACAATTTGCGAGAGAAGGTGATCAAGCATGAAGCGGCTAAAGCAAATTTTTATTCTGATCACAATTTTCTCAATCTCTGGAATCGGAATTACCTATGCCGCATCTGCTACTGGTAATCAAATTCAGAATTTCTTTTTAGGTAACGCCCCACTTGCATCTGGTAACTTGAATCAAGTCCTTGCATTACTTGTTGGACCAAAGGGCCCACCAGGTCCAGCCGGGGTAGCTGGCCGCGATGGTTTTGTCGGAATGAATGGAATTAATGGTTTAGATGGTGCGCCAGGCCCTGCCGGTGCAAATGGTGCAAGTGTTTTGGTTGTAGCACTCCAACCTGGTGATAAAAATTGTCCAATAGGTGGCTCAAAATTAACTGATGGCAATGGCGCAGTTACCTATGTTTGTAATGGCCAACCTGGTGCGCCAGGCCCAGCCGGCGCAAATGGAACCAACGGAACCAACGGAACCAATGGAACCAATGGCGCCGGATCATCTGACACGATCACCGTTGGAAATGGCTTATTAAATGTCGGAACTTGTGCCACATCCGTGAATGTAAATCTGAATCGCCAATTTACTGGAACCCAATTTTTATTAACTGGAGTTTCTATTTCTGGTATCCCAGCGGCATGTGGAACGGCTACTCCATCAGATACTTTGACTGTTTATCTTCCTATTAAGTCTACTGGCGCAAAAATTGGACCAGTCGGTTCAAATTATTCGGTTACAAGCCCAGCCCAACAAATCAAATGCACGATCGGTGGCTTAAACGCCGCCATGTTGCCAAGTGCAAGCAACACCATCACCTTGCAAGATTCGATAAGTGGCGCGGTACCCGCAGCCATCTGTCGAAACATCACTACAAATCAATCTATTTTGATTGGCGACATAAGCGCGCAAGATCTGGGATCCACCATCGGATTAGAAATAGCAAATCAATGATGGCCAAGAAAAAAGATCTCCAACCAACCCAACCGGTAATTTCATCACTTCCGATTTCTGCCTCTGATTCGCCGTTAGTTATCGACTTACCAGATGGTCAAAAATTGGTTGTCGGCAAGATGGAGGCCGGCACCGTAATTGAAGTCGCAACTTGGCGTGGCACCGGTCGTCCAGATTCTCGAACCTCTCGGCTAATGCTTGGTATGAGTTCTGGTTCGGCTCCAGTACCTGGTGTCTCTACGGATGATTCATCATCTACGACGCAAAAACCGCAGGGAAAACTAGCTGTATTCCAAATGGGGTCCAGTTTATTGCTGCAAAAAGTAATGACCTTCATGGGGTTCACCAAGCAAGAGCCGTCAATTAAGGCGCCAAAGCCATCTAAATTTAAAGTTTCAAAGCCAAAATTAAAGTTTCCAGCCAAGAAGCAAGATGCGCTGGAGGATCCAGATTTCCAGAATTGGCTCGATTCGGTCACGAAGAAAAATCAGAAGTTGAGTTCTTTTTCTATAGATTCCGATAATTCACAGGGTAAAATTGATCATACGAAGGCAGTAAAAGAGGCGCCAACTTTAACCAAAAAAGCGCCCGCAAAGCGAGTTGCTAAAAAGGCAACTTCTAAAGCCAGGAGATAACGATGAAGCAATCAACTCGCAGAAACCTGAGCATCACTTTACTTACCTTATTAGTTTTCTTCTTTTTCGGTCTTCGCTTTGATCATCCACGCGGTGGCCTTTCAAATGCATTAGGACCAGCCAATTCCACAATTGCGGTCTACCTTCACGGACATGAATACAAAACTGGTGACAAGATAATTGCAAAGTCAGAAGTCAAGGGTGGATCACCAGCTGTTGTCGTGATTACCGATGTTGGACCAGATTATTATGATGTGCAAAATGCAAAGCTTCTGGAGCGCGTGAAGAAGAAGGATGTCCAGGGCAAACTACTTGCGATTATTCCTTTTATTGGCTTTCCCTTCCAAATTATCGGCCTCTAAGTTTTCTAGGTGGTAATGAACTCGATTCTGGCCAGATTTAACGCGCCCAAGTGGGTTTTAGTTTCTTGGGCCTCGCTATTTGCCTCTTCGCTATTTTTTATCCCAACTCAACTTTCACAAAATTACTTTGATTCGCTAGCTTTCCCGCATTTACTTTTCTTGACCTTATCTGCTCTTGTATTAACTGCAATTCTTTTCTTTAGGAATGGCTTCAAAAATATTGGACCACTTGAGTCTTTGGCATTAATTACTCTTGTAGTTTGTTATGCAATCTCTATTGCCATAAATGACGACCCAATAAGCACTTTGACGGGAGATACCCAGAGATTCACTGGGGCGATATCACTCTTTGCTTTTTTGGTAGTGCTTATTTATCACGCAAATATCACCATAGATAAAGCTAAAACTTTAATTCTCTCCATAACTTCCATAGTTACATTGGTAACTATTCTCGGCGCCCTACAACAATGGAAAATCATTTCTTTGCCAGGCGCCGGCGGGGCCGGAAGCACCCTTGGGAATATCGATTTCCTTTCTGCCTGGATCGGTACAACCATTCCACTTTTTCTATTTCTACTTACGAGAAATAACCTCAAGAAAAGCGCCTTAATCCTTATTGAATTGGCTCTATCTGTTTATCTTCTAATAGCCCTAGATGTGAAACAAGGCTGGGTTGATTTAGCCCTTTCGGTGTTACTTTCAGCTATTTATTTTTGGCGTCATAAAATCCATGCCCTAGAACTCACCAGAAAAACCTATTTCTGGATCTTTGGTTTAGCCGGCTTTCTCTGGGTTGAATTAATAATCCTCGTACCATTTCAAAAAACCAAAGTGCCATTTATCGGCACCGATCCGAATGTTCAAGTGCGCACCCAATACTGGATAGCGGGCGTAAAGACTTTCTTCCATTCTATTTTCTTTGGCGTTGGCCCTGATAATTACGGAAATTACTATCAGCAATATCGAACCCTGACTTCAATATTGCGTGAAGAGGCTGTGGTTTCTAACGATGCTCATTCAGCGCTCTTTCAAACTCTTCCAACGCTAGGAATATTTGGCTCCTTGGCTTTTCTAGTTATTTTTATTCTTTTGGTTCGGGCAATTTATGTTAACTATCATCGCTATACAGACCATCGCAAACTTCTTTATTTTTTAACTTCTTTTTTTATTATCTATTCAACAAACGCGATGATCAGTCCGATTACCTTGCCACATAAATTTATTTTCTGGGCTTTAGTCGGCCTTACATTGGGCCTAGCCTACAAACCAGCTATACCCAAACCCGAGATAACTGAGAGTGATTTTTCCGAAGAGGAGAGCGAATTACCAAATCGAACACCACTCCAAGTTTTATCATCTGTCGACTCCAGAAAAGTCTTGAAGCCCGTAATAGCTGTTATCATGGCCATCTCGGTAGTAGTCGTTGCGATGTTGTCCGTATCCCAATACAAGTTTGTTTTAGCCATAAATGACTTACAACATAATGCAAAGTCACAAAGGGTCATGAATTACCAACATCAATCGCTCTTTCCTTGTTTTTACTATTACTTAACCGAACAGACCATCGCTAACCAAAATTCTTTGGATAAGGTGATCAAGTTTGCCGAGGCCGAGGTTAAGACCCACCCAAGGTGCGTCGATGCCCACCTCACTTTGGCCAAGTATTACTTCGCCAAGAACGATGCCGCCCACCTAGGCTGGCAGATCAAGGCGATCATGGATTTAGCCCCGGCCAACCGGGACGTTCTAGGCCTGGTCGGCCAGGTAGCGACCAAGTTAGGCGACCGAAACCTCCTTGGCGCCCTCCATAACCAGGAAGTTAAGCTCGGATTCCTCAAATAGGCCTGGCCCCCAGCCGCCTCCCAGCCAAATACCCCAAAATAATCCCTCATAGGACGCAACATTTTGCCCCCAGCCGTGTCTTACTAAGTAGAGGGCAAGACGTTGTCTTCTGTTA
>DAIOGD010000043.1:0-8242 GCA_036745395.1 Candidatus Nanopelagicaceae bacterium
AAGCACGCCGCCAGCGTTCGTCCTGAGCCAGGATCAAACTCTCCATAGAAAGTTTTGATCTGGCAAAAAAACGAAACTAGCTTTTGCTTTTTATCGCGTTTGCTATTTTCAGTTTTTACCAATTGTTTATGTTTTGTAATGATCTCAAATGAGAAAATACAAAGGAATTTGGCACATTTTTGCTACCGCTCGAATTAACGAGGGCAGCCCAATATATGCCGATTGGCATTGATTTTTGCACGTTGTTGAGTTCTCAAGGTACGAGTGCACAAGGTCACGATGATTTCTCACCGATTGCAGGGCAGACCGCCAAACCTAGCGGAAGGCACCCGGAAAGACAAATCCGATGGATAGACCTTCATAGCATTTGGAACTTAGGGGAAAAACCGCTTCGCATGGCCAAAAACCCCTATAAATAAGGCTTTTTCGTCCATTTCGCGAGCGAGAGAGAAAGATAACCCATCTAGGGGTGAGGGGTCAAATCGAGATTAGAGGGCAAAACCCCTAAAAAAGCTCAGTTCTTTGCTCTTAAACGCCTCATGGGGCGTCGATTTACCGCTTAAACAATCTCGACGCTAGCTAAGTCCCTCTTGCCCTTGCGTAGCACCAAGAAGCGACCATGAATAAGGTCGTCCTTGCTCGGGACAAAATCTTCTGATGGAATTTTTTGGTTATTCAAATACGCGCCGCCCTCTTTAACAATCCTTCTCGCAGCAGATTTTGATTCAACAACACCAGTCGCGCAAATTAAGTCAATCCAACTTGGGATAGTTTCCTTTTTAGAAACTTCAGTACGCGGCAGTTGTGAAAGTGCCGCAGACAATGTGTTTGCATCCAAATCTTTCAACTCTCCTTGACCGAAGAGCGCTTTAGATGCCGCCTCAACATTTGCACACTCTTGTTCGCCATGAACAAGTGTAGTTAATTCTCTAGCCAATTCGCGCTGTGCTTCTCTGGCACCAGGATTGTCTTCAACGGTTTTAATTAGACGTTCGATCTCACTTCGTTCTTTGAAAGAAAAAACTTTAAGGTATTTTGCAACATCCGCATCTTCGGTATTAATCCAGAATTGGTAGAACGCATAAGGCGAAGTCATCTCCGGGTCGAGCCAAACTGAACCACCTGCGGTCTTACCAAATTTACTGCCATCAGACTTCGCCATTAACGGAATGGTGAACGCGTGTCCAGAACCTTGGGTTACTTTACGAATTAGATCCAAACCTGCAACAATATTTCCCCATTGATCACTTCCACCTAGTTGCAGCGTGCAATTTGAACGACGGTAGAGTTCTAAGAAATCATAGGCTTGCAAAACTTGATAAGAGAACTCAGTGTAAGAAATTCCACCAGCTTCTAATCGTGATGAGACTGAATCCTTTGAAAGCATTTGATTGACCGAGAAATGCTTTCCAATATCTCGCAAAAATTCAAGTGCTGATATTCCTTTGGTCCAATCCAAATTATTGGCCATTACAGCTTTATTTTCCCCTTTGGAAAAATCCAAAAATAGGCCTAGTTGCTTTTCCAAGCGCTTGACCCAGTTTTCAACAGTTGAAGCATCGTTAAGTGAACGTTCTTCATTTCTACCACTTGGATCACCAACAAGCCCGGTCGCTCCCCCAACTAACGCAATCGGATTATGGCCGGCGAGTTGAAAACGTCGCATGACCAAAATGACAACAAGGTTTCCCACGTGAAGACTTGGCGCGGTTGGATCAAAACCAATATAAAAAGTAATTGGCTTTGCATCTAGATCACGAAGTAGAGCTTGCCGATCGGTTGTTTGTGCGAGCAATCCTCGCCATTCCAGTTCAGCTAAAAGAGCGCTTGTCATAGGCTCATCATGCCCGAAAATTGATTCTTGGCGTTGGATATCCAACTCTTTGCAATCGCAATTTCGTCAACGATCGCATCCAATTGATCAGAAACGCTTTGCGTTGAAGTGCCTAGGGATGAAGTTCTTGTGGAAATTGCACCCTTGGCCGAAAGGTAAGTTCTGATATCGCTTTGCAATTCGGGGTGAATATTTAGGAAATCTTCATCAGACAATCCCGAAAGTTCAACACCCTTCTTCTCTGCTGCCTTAACGCAAGCACCTGCTGCTTCGTGGGCTTGTGCGAAGGGCACACCTTTCTTTGCAAGGTAGTCCGCAATCTCTGTCGCAAGGCTATGCCCTGATGTTGCTCCCTTTTCAATTTCAACGCGATTGAATGTTGCCGTTTCAATCATGCCGGTAAGAGCCGGAATTATTATTAACAAAGTTTCGATGGAATCAAAAGTGGGCTCTTTATCTTCCTGCAAATCGCGGTTATAAGCGAAGGGCAAGCCCTTCAGTGTCGTAAGGAGTGAAACTAAATTTCCTATCAATCTGCCACTTTTACCCCGAGCGAGCTCGGCTATATCAGGATTTTTCTTTTGTGGCATGATCGAAGATCCTGTCGAATAAGCATCGTCAAGCGTCACCCAATTGAACTCTGTTGAATTCCAGAGCGTGAATTCTTCTCCAATGCGAGAAAGGTGGACTCCAATCATTGCGAAAATGAAGAGCGCCTCCGCAACAAAATCCCGATCGCTAACGGCATCTAAACTATTTTCAAGGACTCCATAGAAACCTAGTTCTTCGGCCGGCTTCTCCGGATTCGGTTGAATACTTGTTCCAGATAGCGCCCCGGCGCCGAATGGGGAGTAACTATTGCGCTCTAACCAATCTGAAATTCGGCCGATATCTCTGATAAAGGCTTGTGAATGCTTCGCCAATTCGTGCGCAAAAAGAATTGGTTGTGCGTGTTGAAGATGTGTAAAACCAGGGGCGATAGTTCCTATTTCCTCTTTGGATTTCAAATTCAACGCATCAACTAAAAGCGCAAGTTTCTCTGCAACTTCTAAAATATGGTCAATCAAATAGAGTTTAAAATCGGTTATCACCAGGTCATTTCTTGAACGGCCAGCTCGAATCGAGCTACCTACAGCACCGATCTTTTCGATCAAGCCTCTTTCGATAGCGCTGTGAACATCTTCATCTTCTTCGTTGAAGGAGAATTTCCCATCTTCGATTTCCACAAACAAAGCTTTTAAACCTGCGCGTATTACTTCACCGTTCCCAGCCGAAACAATCCCAGAAGTAATCAAGGAATTTAAATGCGCGAGATTGACTCGGACATCGTAAGGAGCCAGGCGCCAATCAAAATCCACACTTCTAGAAAGTGCACTCAGTGCTTGGCTAGGACCTGACGAGAATCTTCCACCCCAAAGAGCCATCTATATTCCTTTTCTCTTACTTTTATTTTTGCTGGTAACACTCCGAGATTTTGAAGTTGAAACTTTCGAATCTGATCGGAAGGCGAGAATTGATTTGGCTAAGCGCGCTCCCCCGGTCGCACTTGCGCTCACAACAATTACTGTGTCATCTCCTGCAATCGTTCCAATGGCTCCTTCTGCAAAACCGTTGAGCGAATTTCTATCGATGGCACTGGCAAGGAGTTGGGCACCACCAGGTGGTGTTTTTATGACGGCGAGATTTGCGCTGCCCGATACTTGCAATATTAGATTTTCAATACTTCCACTATTCGATGTCGGACTATCTGGAAGTGCATATTCCATCAATCCATCGGCGGCTCTAACACGTACGGCACCAAGTTCCTCAAGGTCTCTACTTGCAGTTGCTTGCGTGACCTTAACTCCTTCCTTGGAAAGGAGTGCAACCAGATGCGCCTGCGAAGCGATACCTCCCTCTTTAATTAAGGCGGCAACCATCTTTTTTCTTTGGATTGAAGAAACTTCTGATTTAACGTTCATAGGAAGCAGCAACCTCTCTAAATGCTTTTACAAATTCTAGAAGCAGCGATTTCGGAATATTCAAAGCGGGAGCTAAGCGAATCACTTGATCCGTAGCAGCATTGGCCAAAATTCCCTTACCGCGCATTTTCTCAACAAATTCCTTAGCGATTGGTTGCTTTAAAACCACTCCTAAAAGCAATCCGCTGCCGCGTACCTTTTCAACTATCGGACTCTTAGGGATTTCCAACTTCAAAAACATTTCATCATCCTTGACTTTAGATAACAATGATTCGGTTTCAATAACACTTATAACTGCCCGAGCCGCCGAAGTTGCTATTGGATTCCCGCCAAAAGTGCTCCCATGATCTCCCGGAGAAAAATTTTTCAAGACGGTAGAGAAGGTCAGCATCGCTCCAAGCGGAAGACCGCCGCCGATTCCTTTAGCCAACGTGACGATATCTGGTTTGATCTCCTCATTCTCATAACCAAACCAAGTACCGGTACGACCCATGCCAGTTTGAACACAATCAAAAATAAGCAAAATGTTCTTGTCCTTTGTTATTTCACGAAGTGCCTTCAAATAGCCAAAATCCGGGACAACCACACCATTCTCACCTTGAATGGGTTCAACAATTAGCGCTGCCACTCGAGAATTCAGCACTTTTCTTGCCGCCTTGAGATTGTTGAATTCAATATATTTGATGCCCGGTAAAAGTGGCGTAAAAAGTTTCTGCTTTGAAGGTTGACCGGTTAAGGAGAGAGAACCCATCGTTCTTCCATGAAAAGCTCCCGTGGTAGAAATGATTTTCTTCCGGCCGGTCAATCTCGCAATCTTTAGCGCAGCCTCATTTGCTTCGGCCCCCGAATTACAGAAGAAGACTTTAACGCCAGAGTCACCGGATAGCTCCTTCAATTTTTCCGCCAACAAAATAGCGTTCTCGTGAGCATAAAAATTACTCACGTGCGTAAGTTGATCTGCCTGAGCCTTTATAGCCTCATTTATTTCTAGATTTGCATGGCCGAGAATATTTGTTGCAATTCCTGCCAGCATGTCAACATAGCGAACCCCATTTAAATCCCAAACCTCAGAGCCTTTACCTCTATCCAAAGTTATAGTAGGAGTTCCGTAATTATTATTAAGAGATTCGCTCCATCGAACCGACCATTCTTGGTTTAGGTCGTTCACTTGACAACAACCGTTCCGGTTAAACCAGCTAGACCTTTTTTAATCGAATCATTAGTGCGACCATCGAAGATCCGAACCAACTCGGCTCCCGAACTAATTGCGACCAGAACCGCTTTTACCTTTGGAATCATTCCTTCCGAAAAGGTTTCTTGAATCTCACCTAATTCCTCAGCGTTTATTTGCGAGATTAAGGAATCCTCATCTGGCCAGTTTCGATAAATGCCCGCCACGTCAGTAGCAAATAGCGCCTCCTCGACTTTCAAAGCACCAGCCAAGGCTCCTGCAACCGAATCTGCATTAACGTTGAGGATCTCGCCTGAAGTTGAGACTCCAACCGGCGAAATGATTGGCGTGTATCCGCTTTCCAATAATTTTGCAATGATTCCGGGATCAATTTGATCAACCTCTCCAACCATTCCCATGTCTGCGTTAACCTTTTTAGCGCGGATCAAATTTCCGTCCGAACTAGAAAGACCAATGGCGTTAATCCCGTTAGCTATGAAAGCCGCAACGATATTTCTGAGAACTTCTCCGCTAAGAGTCCTTTGAACAACTTCCATCACTTCCGGCGAGGTCACGCGAACACCATTCACCATCGGTGCCTTGATGCCGTGTATTTCCAATTCCCGATTGATCTGTGGTCCACCGCCATGAACGATCACAAATTTCTCGCCAAGTTTTATCGCTTTGGAAATCTCAATGATCGCTGGATCGTTTCTCCAATTTCCGGAAAGTGCGTGACCGCCGTATTTAAAAAGTTTCACTATTTCACACCGATTTGCGTGAGCCCGGAATTTTCTGCGATTCCGCAGATCAAATTGGCGTTTTGAATTGCTTGCCCAGCCGCCCCTTTGCCCAAGTTATCGATAGCGCTTGAAACAATTAATCTTCCAGTATGTGAATCCACGGCCACCTGAATTTGCACCATATTTGTTCCCAGAACTGCTGAAGTTTGTGGCATCGCACCTTTTGGAAGAACAACTACGAAATCATCATCCTCAAAATATTTTGAATAAATATTACGTACTTTTTCCTCTGACATATCAGAGGTTAGCTTGGCTGTTACCGTAGCGAGAATTCCGCGCGGCATCGGAGCCAAAATTGGAGTGAAAGATACTTTTACGGGCTGCTTTGAGAAGCTGGATAGAATCTCTTCAATTTCTGGAGTGTGTTGATGTACTCCCCCGAATTTATACGAAGTCAGAGAATTCATTACTTCACTGCCCAATAAATTAATTTTTGCATTTTTTCCTGCACCTGTTGTACCGGAAGCTGCTACGACAACCAAATCAGACTCATCGATTAAATCGGCTTCAATTGCTGGTGCAGCTGCTAAGGCGATAGCTGTTGCATAACAGCCAGGGTTGGCCACAATCGAGCTCTTTGCAATTAAGGAACGTTGATGCTTGATTTCAGGAAGGCCATACACATTCTTCCCGGCATGCTCTCCGCCGTAATACTTCAGCCAATCCTCACTATTAGATAATCTGAAATCTGCTCCGAGGTCAACAACTTTTACCCCTGGCGCAATTTTTGAAATTATCTTTGCGGATTCACCATGCGGTAGCGCTAAGAAAACTAATTCACATGAGTTGATGCTCTCAATATTTGTCTCGGAAAAGATTCGATCAGCGTAAGAATAGAGATGTGGATGTACTGATGTAATCAATTCTCCAGCGCTTTGACCTGCTGAAATAACCGTTGGTTTAAAAGTTGGGTGTGAAGAAAGCAGCCGAAGGAGTTCCCCGCCTGCGTATCCACTTGCTCCGATGACACCAGTCTTCATTATCGGAGCGTAACACAGAATGCATATTTATTCATAAAATTGCATATTTATGCATCATCTGAAAAGAGATGTAGCCCTGAATATTACGAGCGGATTACAGCTCCGCAATCCTTTGAAGCCTCTTCAAGCGCTGAGAGGCGATAGCCGGAAACTTCTTCAGCAGTAAGGGTTCGATCCGCCGCGCGGAAGGTTAAAGTGAAAGATAGCGAGATCTTTCCATCCCCTATCTGGTCATAGCGATCAAATAAATCGATTTTTTCAAGAAGCTCTCCTGCGCCTTTGCGAAGCGAATTCAGCACCTGTTGCGCCGCAACATCTTTTGACACTACGACTGAGAGATCTTGAGTAGCGCTTGGCATCGTGAGAATTGGGTTGACTCTGCGAACTTCCTTGAATGGAAGCGCGCTCAAAATTACGACGAAGGCACAAGACCTAGCTGGAAGCCCAAGCATGGAAAGTACTCGTGGGTGAAGTTCGCCAGCATGAGCAACAGGTTTGCCATCAACTTGAAGCTCGGCGCAACGCCCCGGATGCCAAGGAGTAAAATCCGAACTTGAAACCTCGACCGTATTTCCAGTTTCTTCAATTATCTTTTTAGCAAAGGCGATTGCATCGCTCCATGTGAATTCTGTATGTGCACCAGCCCAGTCATCCTTACCGATCGAACCGGTAACGACCGCCCCAATATGCAGTGGCTGTAACGGAACGCCTGATAGAAGAACCGACAGTTCTCCTTCACTTGGCCTACTTGATGTCCCCAATTTAGGAACTACTGGCAATTTAACGTTATCCCTAAAGACACTTCCAATTTCAAAGATTGCTGAGGTTTTATGCCCACGACCTTGATTACGTTGCGCGGTTAGTAAAAGTCCTGGGAGAAGATGTGTTCTTAAATCAGGGAACTCTTCTGACATCGGATTTGCAATTCGAAAAGCCTTCGCTCTATCACCGGTGAATCCAAGATCAGCCAAGTACTTTGGATTTACGAATGGGTAGTTGTAAACCTCGGAAAACCCATTATCGGCAAGAAAAATTGCAACCGCACGCTTTCGATACTGCAGATCTGAAAGCCTTGCACCCGCACTCCCGGTTGGAAGCCGTGAAGGAATCTGATCGAATCCAATGTTTCGCGCAACTTCTTCCACTAGATCAGGAGCTGTAAGAAGATCTGCACGCCATGATGGTGGATCGATCAACCATTCCGTCGAACTCTTCTTTTCAATATCACAACCAACTAACAACAATTTTTCTTCGACCGTGGCTGGCGCAACTTCAAAACCTAGGTAGCTTCCGACAAAATTAGGATCAAATTTTACGATTGGGGCAAAACGCGGTTCCCCGGCTTTAGCGCTACCAACATACTTTGCTCCGCCAAGCTCGACCATTAAATCAATTGCTCTTGCCGTTGAAATTTCGGCCAGCGAGGGATCGACACCTCGTTCAAGCCGACGTGATGCTTCTGACGATAGTTTGTGGCGCCTAGATGCCTTGGC